>SKPJ01000319.1 GCA_007119595.1 Myxococcales bacterium | reverse complement strand
TAAGTCAAGGCTTATACAACGGACAAAGTAAAAAAGTTGACACTACATAAATTTCTAAAAAAACCGTTTAACTTCCAGCACTTGCTACTGTTTGGTGTGAAAAAGTGATCAACTTGGGGAGGACGAGCTTGCATATTTCTTCGGCGTTCCGTTTGGTGCTTTCCTTACTCAATCGAGCCAATCCCGTACTCCTCCAGAAAAAGTGGATGCGATTGCCCTGATCACCATCCGATCCCTTATTGACCCTCGGCCACCGACCGCGTTAGCCTGCCGGTCGACCTCCATGTGCCGATTTCCCATCGTCGTACCCAGCGGAAGCGGATGAAGCCTCCACACGCCAGCGAGTCGCCTCGTTATATCGTCATCGAAGGCCCGATGGGCGTCGGAAAGACCACTCTGGTCAACCGATTCGCCGAGCGATACGACGCCCATACGGTGCTCGAGATCTTTGAGGAAAATCCGTTCTTGGCCGATTTTTATGAGGATCGCGACGCCTTTGCCTTTCAGACCGAGATGTTCTTCTTGCTGAGCCGCTATCGCCAGCAGGAGACCTTTTCCCAGACCGATCTCTTTGGTCGGATGTCGATCAGCGATTATCTCTTCGTCAAATGTCGCCTCTTCGCCAGCTTGACCCTCTCCGATCACGAATTGACGCTCTACGATCGGATGTACTCCATTTTGAGCACCCAGGTTCCCTCGCCGGACGTGGTGGTCCATCTTCACGCTCCACTGGAGGTGTTATTGGAGCGCATCGAACAGCGGGGACGCTCCTATGAGATGGATATCGACACCGACTATATTGCCCGGCTGCGCCGGCTGTACCACAATTTCTTTTCCCACTACGACGACACGCCGCTGATCGAGGTCGACACCAAGGACGTCGACTTTTCCCGAGACGATCAGGCCGTCGAGGACCTGATGAGCCAGGTCCGAAACGCCCACCAAAAAGCACATGCTCCCGCTCCCAGCGTGGAATTTTAATCCGATTGTCAGCCCCTTACGGCGCCGACGGATGCCTCTGTTCGCCGGCGGCCCGGGCCACGGCCAGGTGGCTCTCAAATTGGTCGACGAATTCGTCGACGGAGACCCAATCGGTGTATTCGTAGTCCTTGCTGACATCCACTTCGCCGACGCGGCGGCGCATGATGGAGCGCATGATCAATTTTTTGATAAATCCATAGCGCGAAAACGGAACGGCTCCGGCAAAGGAGGCGATCACGGTGGGGTGCCAGTCGACGTCGCTTAAGAATCGATTGATGATCTGCTGAATTTCCTGGCGCTTCATCTCGTCTTCTTCGGCCTCCGTTAGGCTGACCGAAAAGAACGCCGACGGCATCTGGTGAAGCTCGTCTCGGTAATGCCGAATCAATTTTTTCATATACCCCGGATACTCTCCCCTGTGGACCGGAACACCGATGATTGCGCCCTCGTAGGCCTTCAGATCAAAGTCCGTAAAGACGGATTTCCCCTTCAATTTATGAACGTCGTAGTTGTAGCGATGAAGTTGATCGGCGATGTGATCGGCGATCTTTTTGGTCTGTCCTTCCGATGTGGCGTATAAAATGGCGAGTGTTTTCTCCATGACCTCTCCAGACTGCTGAACGGGTTGGCTCGAACGGACCAAAGATAAGCTCTGTAAAGGGCTGGCAAAGATCGCAGCACGTTTTTAGCCGACCGAAGAGTGGAGTTGTAATCCTCCACTCTGTAGCAAAACCCCATCCGCATATGATCCGCCACCAATCACCGCCCATGATCTCAGAAGTTTGAGATCCATCCTCGTTTATCTGCGAGATCGAGGGTCCTACTTACCCAAATGCCCTCTATTTTGGGTTATTCCATCCCTGGCACGGAGTATGCATAACCTGTTGGGCGACCCGAATGTGGATTGGACTTTTTCAACCGGAGCACCCCCATGAGATTTCTGAGCGTTCTGATAGTTGCACTATTCGCCATCGTCAGCACTGCCTCCACCGCTGTCGCCGACGATGATATCGCCCCTGAGGCCGCCGAATGTGATTGTCCCGACAATTATATCTGCGAGGCGAGCGTCATCGAATATTGCGACCTCGCAGAGCCGGCGATGTGCCCTCCGGACGACGATGATTGTGAGGAGCAAGATGAATCGGAGTCCAATTGTTACGAGGAGACGATCACCCATTGTGTTCCGCCATCATGCAATAGCGACAGCGACTGCGCAGGAGATACTCTGTGTGTGGAATACGTCTATGAACAATGCTCCGGCGCAAGTCCGGGCTGTGCGGCCAATGGCGAGGAACCGGTGATCGGCGTAGAGCCCGCAGAGCCGGACGACAATGCGGACGACGGGGACTCCGGCGGAACCGGTGGCGACTCCGGGGAAGGAGACGATTTCGAAGATTGCGAAATCGAGCCTGTCGAAGAGGAATGTGAGGTCACGACCGAGCGCTACTGCGTGCCGCCCTATCAGGCTCCTTGCCATGAGGATTCGGACTGCGGCGACGGCTTCAATTGCGAGTTTCGCACCTATGGCGACTGTCCCGTAACCTCCGACGACGAAGACCCGATCGAGGGATGCGAGGTCGATGATGAGAGCGACGAGCCGGGCTACTGCGTCTTGGAGCGCGAGAGCTGTGAAGTGGACACCGATTGCGACCACGACTTCGTCTGCCACACCCGCGATGTGCCGGTAACCTCCAACAATGGCGTCGTCACAGAACCGGTGGACTGCGTGGTCGAGCCCGACGACGAAACCGACGAGGATGACGGCGTCTCCAGTGATGGCGATTCAGGTGACGGTGACGCCGATTCAGGTGACGGTGACACGGCCAACCAGGACGCCAACGATGCCGAACCGACCGACGGCTGCCCCATGCCGGAACCGGAAGAGGAATACGAGACCGAAACTGAAGTCGAGGGCTATTGCGCCCCGGAGGACTTCAATGCGGCGCCCACTTCCGGCGGAGAGTCGAGCTACGACTCCGAGCCGTCGTCCACCGGTGAAGCCCGAGATGACTCCGATGTATTGACCCCGGAATCACCCTCCTCCGACGACGACGGTGAGCTGGTCGACAGCTTCCACGTCGGCGAAGAGGACAATGACGAGGACACTCAAGACGACGCCGATCCCCAGCAGGACGGCGAAGAAAGTGGCACCTGCACCACCGTCGGTGGCTCGGGAAGCGTCCCGCCCTTCCTCGTCATCGCCCTTCTCGCCGGGACCATCGCCATTCGCCGACGAATCTAACACGGCGCTGCTCATCATTTTGCAAACTCCCCGCTGTGGGCTGCGGGGCATCAGCCGGCGCCGGGGGGCGCCGGTCATCATTTGACAAATCCGCAGCCTGTTGCACACCGCGGAGTAAAGACTCGCAGTAGCACGCACCGTTCAACCTGGAGAGATCACCATGTCATTGAAATCACTCCCAAGACATCTGCTCGTAGCCACACTGGCCCTGCTTCTCATCGCCTGCGGTTCCTCCGACGACCCGGACCCTCAAGATCCGAACGCCAATAATGGCGATCCCCCGGCGGCCAATCAAAACAACGACGAGCCCGGCAATAACGACGAGCCCGGCAATAACGACGAGCCCGGCAATAACGACGATCCTGCGGAGGTATCGGAAGCACCGGGACAACGTCTACAGGGCTCGAAGACCCGCGACGACGATCCCGACGTAGACGATCAGCTCTTCGATGAATTTACGGCCGACAACCGATCCTTTGCCTTCTCCATATTGGAGACCCTTCAAGACGACGAGGGAGACGATGCAAATCTATTCTTGTCTCCCCATTCGATCTCGCTGGCCCTGGCCATGACCTACGCCGGCGCACAGGAAGATACCAAAGCCGAGATGGCCGAAGCCCTGCATTTTTTGCTCGATGACGACGAGCTCCATCCTGCATTTAATAAATTGGATCAGGAATTGGCGACACGAGCTGATTTTGAGCCCGAAGAAGACGAAGACGTCGCCTTTGACCTCGATATCGTCAATCAGACCTGGGGCCACGAGACATTCCCCTTCTACGATGATTATCTCGATCTACTCTCGCTGCACTACGGCGCGGGAATGTACGCCGTCGATTTCGTCAGCAATTTTGAGCAGATCCGCCAGGAGATCAACGCCTGGGTAGAGGCACAGACCGAGGACCGCATCGAGGATTTACTCCCGGAAGACAGCCTCGACTCCGATACTCGCTTTGTATTGGTCAACGCCATCTATTTCTTCGGAAGCTGGAAACATCCCTTCGAAGAAGATTTGACCGAAGACAGAGCGTTTACCCGACTCGACGACTCCACGGTCGACGTACCCATGATGCGTCTTCCCGACACCATCACCACCGACTATTTCGAAGACGAGGACACCGTCGCCGTCTCGCTTCCCTATATTGGAGATGATGTCTCCATGCTCGCCATTATGCCCGCCGACGAAAACGACGATTTTTTGCAGTGGGAAGCCGAATTCGGACGTCAGGAGTTCGACGCCGTCACCGCACAGATGTCTCCCATGGAGGGATACGTCGAATTTCCCAGCTTCGAGGACGAAGGGGATTTCGATCTGCAGCCGGCCTTTAAGGCCCTGGGTATGGAGGACGCCTTCGACCCATCGGACGCCGATTTCACAGCGATGTACGACCGCTCCCAGTCGGCAAATCTATATATCACAGACATCTTTCACAAAAGCTTCGTCAGCGTCGACGAAGAGGGCACCGAGGCCGCCGCCGCCACCGCCGTGGTCATGGGCATTGAATCGGCGCCCATGGAGATGTTCGACGTGACCTTTGACCGTCCCTTTTATTACGCCATCTACGACCACCCGACGGATACGATTTTATTTCTCGGTCGAATGGTCGATCCCTCGTGAGTTAGCCATTGTGCGTATCAGGCCACCGAATATACAGGCCTGATGCGCGATAGTCATTCTTCAAGGCCAAGAGAAGAACTCCATGCTGCGATACTCATTGAAAATATTATTGATCGTCCTTCTGACCGTCACCTACGTCGGTTGCGGCTCCACCGAAGATCCCGACGCGGACAATACCAATACCGTCAACGTCGACCCCGGCAACGTTGACCCCGGCAACGTCGACCCCGGCAACGTCGACCCCGGCAACGTCGACCCCGGCAACGTCGACCCCGGCAATGACGACCCCGGCAATGACGACCCCGGCAATGACGACCCCGGCAATGACGACCCCGGCAATGACGACCCCGGCAACATCGACCCCGGCAATGACGACCCTCCCGGCGAATTACTGATGGGCTCGCAGTCGCGCGATGAATCTCCGGATGTGGACGAAGAGGGATTTGCACAGTTCTCGGCGGACAATCGCGACTTCGCCTTCTCCATGCTCGGTACCCTTCAGGAGGAGGAGGGCGATGATGAAAACCTCTTTTTGTCACCTCACTCCATCTCGCTCGCCCTGGCCATGACTTACGCCGGATCAAAAGAGAATACGAGGGACCAGATGGCGGAAGCTCTGCACTTTTTGCTCGACGACGACGAACTGCACCCGGCGTTCAACAAACTCGATCAAGAATTGGCGACGCGAGCCGATTTCGAGCCCCAGGACAGCGACGATGTGGCCTTCGATCTCGACATCGTCAACCAGACCTGGGGCCATCACAGCTTTCCCTTTCTCGACGACTACCTCGAGCTACTGGCGATGCACTACGGAGCGGGCATGTATTCCGTCGACTTCGTCAATGATTACGAGGAGATTCGTCAGGGCATCAACAAATGGGTCGAAGATCAGACCAACGAGCGCATCGAGGACCTGTTGCCCGAGCAGAGCCTGACTGAATACACCCGGTTCGTCCTTGTCAACGCCATCTATTTCTTCGGCTCCTGGCAGACGACATTTAGCGAGATTCTGACCACGGACGCCGACTTCACACGCATCGACGACTCCACCACAACAATTCCCATGATGCGGCACGAAGAGCCCATCAATACGGGCTATTACGCAGAGGACGGCACGGTGGCCGTTACCCTTCCCTACGTCGGAGGCGACGTCTCCATGCTAGCGATGATGCCCGCAGACGAGGACACAGACTTTTTGCAATGGGAAGCCGATTTCGGGCGCCAACAATTCGATGCCGCCGTCGCCGGACTTACGACCATGACGGGGTACGTGTTCTTTCCCAAATTCGAAGATGAAGGTGATTTCGACCTGAGGAGCCCTTTTGAAGCTCTGGGAATGGAAGATGCATTCGAGAGCAGTCTCGCTGACTTCACCGGTATGTACGACGACTCTCAGGGAGATAATTTGTATATCTCGGACATCTTCCACAAAAGCTTTATCAGCGTAGACGAAGAGGGCACCGAGGCCGCCGCCGCTACGGCCGTTGTCGCGGGCGACGACTCGGCACCGATGATAGATTTTGAGGTCCGCTTTCATCGCCCCTTTTATTACGTCATCTACGACCACCCGACGGATACGATCTTATTTCTCGGTCGAATGGTCGATCCGTCCTAAACGATCTGACCTAAACGATCTGACCGAAAGGCTCTGAACTTCTATGACTGTTCGAACCATGATGAATAACTTCAACCATGAGAGGTAAAACCATGCTGCGAAAGACATCGAGAGCGTTAATGACCGCCTTTTTGGCCATCGCATTGATCGGCTGCGGCTCTGCCGAAGATCCCGACGGTGACGATACGAATGGCGTCAATGTAGATCCCGGAAATGATGACCCGGGCAATAATGACGAACCCGGCAATAATGACGAACCCGGCAATAATGACGAACCCGGCAACAACGACGAGCCCGGCAACAACGACGAGCCCGGTAACAACGACGAGCCCGGCAACAACGATGAACCCGGCAACAACGATGAACCCGGCAATAACGACGAGCCCGGCAACAACGACGAGCCCGGCAACAACGACGAGCCCGGCAATAACGACGAACCGACCGACGAAGATCCGCCCGGTGAGATTCTCCAGAGTTCGACGACCCGGGATCTGTCGCCCGATGTCGATGCCGAGACCTTTGCCGACTTCACCGCCGACAACCGTGACTTTGCGTTTTCGATCTTTGATGAACTGCGAAGCGGAGAAGACGACGACGCAAATCTCTTCATCTCACCCCACTCCATCTCCATCGCGCTGGCGATGACCTATGGCGGCGCCGAAAACCAGACCCGAGAGCAAATGGCTGAGGCCCTTCGCTTCAACCTCAATGACGCTGAGCTACACCCGGCGTTCAACAAGCTCGACTTAGACCTCGCCACTCGCTCAGAGGTCGAACTCGACGAGGAAGAAAACCAGGCATTCGAGCTCGATATCATCAACCAGACCTGGGGACAGCAGGGGTTCGACTTCGTCGATGACTATCTGAATATGCTGGCGTTGAATTACGGGGCGATGATGAGTCTTGTGGATTTTGTGAGTGATTACGAGGAGATCCGCCAGGACATCAACCAATGGGTCGAAGATCAGACCAACGACCGCATCGAGGATCTACTGCCCGAGGACAGCCTGAATGAGGATGTTCGCTTCATCCTGGTCAACGCCATCTACTTCTATGGAAGCTGGGCCAATCCCTTTAATGAAAGTGCGACCAGCGATCGGGATTTTGCGCTGCTCGACGGCAGCACCACCGAGGTCCCGATGATGACTCAGGATACGACCTACGGTCTTTTTAAAGACTCCGAGGAAGATACGGTGGCCGTATCGCTACCCTACGCCGGTGAAGAGGTCTCGATGATCGCCTTTATGCCGGCCGACGCGGGCGACGACTTTTTTGCCTGGGAGAATAACTTTCAGCGAGAGGACTTCGACGCCATCGTCGACGGACTCACCCACGGGCGGGTTATGCTCTCCTTTCCGCGCTTTGAAGATGACGGGGAGTTTGAATTACAGGAAGCCTTTGAAGCTCTGGGCATGATCGATGCCTTCGACGATTGCGCTGCCGACTTTGAGGGTATCACCGGCTATCCGCCGTGCATCGACTTCAAATCTCTATATATCGACGAGATCTACCACCAGAGCTTTGTCAGTGTCGACGAGGAAGGCACGGAAGCGGCTGCCGCCACGGGCGTCGTCGGGGCCACTCCGACGTCCATGCCTCCGGCGGTGCAATTCGACCGTCCCTTCTACTACGCCATCTACGACCACCCCACGGATACGATCTTGTTCTTGGGCCGAATGGTCGACCCATCGTGACGGATCTGCGATAGCTGATCGTCGGACGAAAAATCACTTCGCCTCTTCGGCCGCCCTGTGCTCCAGGGCGGCCGCCATTTTTTGAGCTTCTGTGTCGTTTGGTTTCAGCTCCAGATAGCGCTTTAGGGCATCCAACAGATCCCGTTTGTCACTTCGCATCTGCAGTGATTCGACTTTATTTTCATACATCTGGGCGGCGTTTTTTCGCGAATAGGCATCGATATGCTCCTCGCGATGAGCTCGACGACTCCGGCGATTGGACAACACGGCATAGGCGGCATCAATACGGGTGCGAAGGGATTCGATCTCGTCGGCCATCTGTGCCTCCAGCTCGGACGGCACATCCAGGCGCGCCGACAACTCGCGGTATTTCTTCTCAACCTCGGTGTCGTAGGCCGACCAATGGAGGCCGAAGAGGTCGAAATGGTTTTCACTTCGATCGACCTGTGACCGAAGCGCTTTAAGGCGCCGTAGCTCCGGGGATTGGCGCTGTTTTTTCTGAAGCGACAGACCGCCGAGTTCGCGGAGCAACAACAACATGATCATCATCTCGCCATAGTGCAGATTGGCGATCCGTTTGAGCTCGAAGATGGTGCGCGGCTTCTCGAATAAGATCTCCATAAACCGCTCTTGCTTACTTCCCAGCCCCATCTCGTCGACTCCGAAGAGCAGGTCGGAGCGACCGCAAATCTTATTGCCCCCAAAAAACTCCTCCTCCGCATCCTCGAGCTGCTCCTGGGAGAGGGCGCTGAATCGACGTCGGAAGTGGTTGACGACCTCCGGCACCAGGGCAACGGAGCAACGGATCTCCAAGAACGGACGATGCTCGAGGGCGTAGAGGCGAGCTTCGTCGAACTCACAATCCCAGAGCCCGTGCAATTGCTGGGTGATCCGCGCCTGTGTGGCCTCTATCAACTCGGGGTGAGTAATGGTTCGTGTGTCGACCAAGGCCTCCTCCAGCGAAAGGCCATCCCGGGTCGCCGCCTGCTGAGCTTTTTGAATCTCGGTGGAACTGGCCATTTCCTTTGAGCGCAACTGACTGATCAGCCGGCGGGAAGCCTCCGGCGGATCGGATCGAAATCCAATGAGGTTTCCGAAATGCAATACCAATTGCCGGGTCTT
>SKPJ01000116.1 GCA_007119595.1 Myxococcales bacterium | reverse complement strand
GCCATCTTTCGGCCGATCCTCGCTTGAAGTAGCGTTGCTACGCCTGCACTCGGTTCGAGCCAACATCTGGCCCAATCATCTCGTCGGTACCGCGTTTCATTTAAATGACGTTCCGTTTAATGCCCGAATTTCAGTCTTCGGTTTCTGCTGCTGGGGCATCTTCAGAGCCAGTTAACTGAGGTGGCTGGGACTCCGGCCACTCCAAAAACCGATTCTGGGCCCCCGGTTTGGCGAAGACCTGGAACGCCACGGTGGTTTCCGGTCCATTGACGAAGCGGTGTTCGGCGTTGGAGGGAACGGCGACCATCGAGCCCGCGCTCAACTCGTATTCGCGGCCCTCGATGGTCATGATCCCGCCGCCTTCTTGAATGAATAAATACTCCTCCGATTCGTGGCGATGTTCAGGAACGACCGTTTCCGGCGCCAGTGAGATGGTTCCCACATAGGCATTACGGCCCTCGGCAAGCCAGGTGATAGAGACCTCTCCAGTGGGCGATGTTCGGTGGGTGGCCTCCGAGTGGGAGCGCACGATGGGATCAAGAGATTCCACCGGGTCCTCGTCGTTGTCGTCGTCGTCCAGATTTTCATCGGTGGCAGCGTCATCGGTGGCTTGGGGGGCCGGTTCAGTGACGGGCATCGTCTCGTCCGGGATCGGCGCACTCGAGGAGCAAGCCGCAAAATAGGCGCCAAAGCTCAATACAAACGCGACACGTAAACTCTTCGCAAAACGCACGGTGCATATCTCCTGGTAGTAGGAAAGGGGCGTGACGAGTACCCCGCGGGCTTAATCGGGGGTAAATCATTCAAGTCATTGCGTACAACCTTCTCGAACCTATCTTTAGTGCGTGTCCACGCAGCATGTCTAGAGACCGTCGGAGGTGTCGATGAACGCTGGAGAACTCTGTACTCGAACCGTGGTATTCGCCCTGGCCGGAAATTCGGTGTATCACGCCGCCGAGTTGATGCGCCGATTTGACGTCGGCGACGTGGTCGTCGTCAGTGAGGAGGAAGGGATTCGCCGCCCCATCGGAATGGTGACCGACCGCGATATCACGGTCCAGGTCGTCGCTCATGCACTCGATCCGCGCCAGCTCGATGTCGACGAGATCATGCTTCAAGACATCGTCACCGTGGAGGAGACGATGCCCGTGGAGGATGTGGCCCGACAGATGAAGGTCTTTGGGGTGCGGCGCATGCCGGTGGTCGATGCACAGGGAAGTCTGGAGGGAATCCTCACATTTGACGATCTGGTCGATTTTCTCTCCGAGGAAATGCTGACGTTGGCGGCACTACTTCAACGCCAACAAGAGAGGCAGAAAGCGGTGCTGACAGAGACATCGCCGGAAGAAGAAATTCCCCCTCCCTGATGAGGCAGTCCCCGAAAGAACCGAGAGATATGGTAGTGAAAACGAAGATGTATCTCTTCAATCCAAATACGAACACAAATACAAATCGATGGTTCGACACCCGATAGAGACATGAGCCCGGGTCTGGCTGGAGTGTGGAAATCTTCCAAATCTGCGGGTTTAGGCCTATGGTTCTAGGTGTCGAGGGCCGTCGAATGCGACCGGCTTTGGCGAATCCAATGCGCGATGTATGAGGAGTAACGCTATGGTGTCTCGGTTTGGTGACGGAAGGGGCGGTCGCGTTGTACCGCTACAAGTGGCACAACAATTGCTCAATCAGCGAGATCAACTGGTCGCCGAGGTACAGTCGGCGCGCCGGGAAAAGGATCAGTTGGAGAGCAAATTGCAGACGGCTCAACGAGAGTGTGAGGCGCTGGAGGACCGAGCAGCTTCGGCCGAAGAGGAGGCCCGGGCGCTGCGCCAAAAGATCGCTGAAATGCAACAGGAGGAGGGACCCCCTTCCGATGCGGTGCGGGAAGCCAGGGGGGACGAGACCATCGCCCTGTTGGATTCACGCATCAAGAAGCTGACGCAGGACCTCGAGCGGCTGCGTCGACGCACCTCGGAGACGGTGGACACGGCGCGGCGCGAGGAGCGAGTTCGGCTCTTGTCCGGGTTGGGAGATGTCCTCGATTCAGTGGAGCGGGCGCTGAGCATCGATGAAGTCGACAGCCCCTGGCGGCAGGGGTTGGAGGGAATTCAAAGCCAGTTACACGCCTTTCTGCGCGGCGAAGGGGCGTCGATCGTCGGAACGGAGGGGGAGAAGATGGATCCCAATATCCATCAAGCCATCGCCACCGTCGACGATTCCGATTTTGCCAGCGGTGAAATCGCCCGTGTCGACCGAGTCGGCATCGTTCTCGACGATGATGCTCGTACAGTGGTTCGACCGGCGCAGGTGGTGGTCGCGAAGTAGGCGACCTCTCGCTGTCGGGCGTTTCTTCGCACGCTGCAAGGGGAGTGTTCTAGTACTTGTCATCGGTTTCCCCGGTTTTTTCGGAAAATCTGAATGTAGAGTGCTTCTCGGGTGTTCTCACTGGCATATAGATGGAATGAGTTATCCGGCGAACCGCGGGGGCGATGCGTATCACTGCTCGCGGTTCGGCGATCTGTGCATATCGTTGGTTTCGGCGTTACAGCGGTCGTTGATCAGTATCGGCAAAAAGCCAGAAGGATTTTCCGTAGAAGCAGTTGCATTAGGAGAAGAAGATGAGTGCGGGTCGAAACATCTCGCCTCTTGGAGCTCACGTCGACATGGATGGGGTCTTCGAGTCAGCGAATTGGACGAGGACTCCACTGGGAGACCATAACCAGTGGCCACAACAACTCTGCACCGTGGTCGGGTTACTCGAGAATTCCCATCGGCCGATGTTCGTCGTGTGGGGATCAAAAGAGACGCTGATATACAACGCGGCCTTCGCGGCCATGCTGGGACAATCGCATCCCGGTGCACTCGGGCAGTCGCTGGGGGATGTGTTTTGCAAAACGGAAGCCGTCGAGGCGTGTTTGTCGCAGATTGATGATGGGGAGTCCGTCGACATCGAACTCCCCTTGGCTCCTGGAAGTGGTACGGAGAAGTCAGACCCCTCCGGCTTTTATTGCTCTTGTACCCCGGTGACCACAGATGATGGGGGGACGGGGTTTATGGCGACCCATATAGAGCCTGTTCCCATCTGGGGTGGAATTTGCCCGGAGAGGCGCTTGCGCATCTGCGAGACCGTGATGTCCTCCACCGAGGATTTTATTTATCTCATCGATCCAGGAGGAAAATTTGTCTATGCCAATCAAGCCATTCTCGATTTCTGGGAACTCGAATTGTCCGATGTCATAGGCAAGGACTTCTTCGAACTCGACTATCCGAGAGAACTCGCTGAACGGCATACAAGCCAGATCGAGGAGGTGATATCGACAGGCAAGCCCCTGCGTGCCGGGAACCCCTTTACCGACAAGTCCGGGGAGACCAGAGACTACGAGTATATCTTTACTCCCGTCTTTGATGCCCGGGGTGAAGTGGAGGCGGTGGCTGGGATTACCCGCGATGTAACGGCACGCAGACGGCGGGAGGAAAATGCGAGATTTCTCGCCGAAGTAGATAAAAATTTCTCGCGATTCGTTGGATCTGAAGAGATCATGGAATATGTATCTCGAAAACTGAGCGAATTTCTCGGCGCCAGCCGAGTCGGATTTTCGCGGGTGTATGGCAAGCCGGAGCGAGTACGAAAGCTATACGAGTATCGCGAGTCCAATCTCAAGGACGCCAGCGGAGAATATCGATTCTCGGACTTCGTCGACGAACAATTTGTCGCTGAACTTCGGGCTGGACGGCCGGTTGCAGTGGACAATGTCGCCACCGATCCACGGACCGCCGAATTTGTCGAAGGCTATGAGGACTACGATACGGTTGCCCACCTTCAGGTCCCATACCACAGCGACGGCGAATGGAAATTCTTGCTGTCCGTATCTCACACCCAACCGCATCAATGGCGTCACCACGAGATCGAATTGATGCGCGAATTGACCTCCAAGTTGTGGCTTCGCCTCGAGCGTGCTCGGGCCGATGAAGCACTTCACGCCAGTCAGCAACGACTGCGGCGAGCACTATCGGCTGCAAAAATGGTGGTCTGGGAATGGGATCTAGAGGAGGAGGAGCTCGTCACATTTCCCAGACCGGACGAGACCGATGGATTGCCGTTTTCTCTCGACTTCGAGGATCGGGAGGTGGGCTACAAGTTGATCCATCCCGACGACATCGATCGGCATCGCCACTCTCAGCAGGAGGCGCTCCAGACAGGTAAGCCCTATGTCTCGGAGTACCGAATTCGGCCTCCCGATTCCCATGAATGGATCTGGGTCGAAGACACGGGGCAGGCCGTCGAGACTCCGGATGGTGGCCTTCATCTGGTAGGGGTGGTGCGGGACATCACGGAACGACGTTCTACGGAACAACGACTCGCGCAGGTCACGGCCGAAGCCGCGCGCCGTCAGCGTCTCCACGAAGCCGTCATGTCGAGCACCCCGGATCTGGTGTATATCTTCGATCTGGACTATCGATTCTTATACGCCAACAGAGCACTTCTTCATATGTGGGGCAAAAGCTGGGACGAAGCCATTGGAGCACGATTGTCCGAATTGGGCTACGAGCCGTGGCACGCCGAGATGCACGAGCGTGAAATCGACCATGTCGTGGCCACCGGTGAGCCAATTCGAGGCGAGGTTCCCTTTACGGGCACGTCGGGACGGCGGATCTATGACTATCTAATGGTTCCGGTCTTCGATACCGACGGCAACGTGGAGGCAGTCGCCGGGACCACCCGGGACATTACGAATCGAAAGGAGGCGGAAGAGGCGCTTCGCAAAGCCGATGAGCGGAAGGACCGGTTTTTGGCTGTGCTGTCCCATGAGCTTCGAAATCCGCTGGCTCCGATTACGCTCAGCCTGCATCTTCTGGATGAGGTGGAGTCTGAGAGTCCTGTGGCGCGTAAAGCTCGGGAGTCGATCGAGCGGCAGGTCGATCAATTGACGCGGCTGGTCGATGATCTTCTCGACGTAACGCGAATTACTCGCGACAAGATCGAGCTTCGATGCGAGCCGCTGGACCTCAATGAGGTGGTGCGACATACGGTCGAAGATCATATTTCGCTCTTTGCATCCGAGGGGATCGAGCTGCAAATGGAGCTCGCAGATGAGGCCATCAGGGTCGATGGCGATGCCAACCGCCTCGCACAGGCGATTGGAAATCTATTGAGCAATGCCGCAAAATTCAGCGAACCCGGTAGTCATACGCGGGTGATCACCTTCTGTGATCCCGCCACGGATCTCGCCACGGATCTCGCCACGGTTCGCGTCGTGGACGATGGAATCGGAATCGAAAAGGTGTCGCTTCCCACACTCTTTGAGCCCTTCGCTCAGGCCGACTCCTCACTCGAACATTCATCGGGTGGACTGGGCCTCGGTCTGGCATTGGTCAAGGGAATCGTCGAGTTACACAGTGGTGAGGTGGAGGTTCAAAGCAATGGCATCGGTACAGGGGCGGAGTTTACCATCCGATTGCCGATATTGGACGAGGAGAGAGCCGACCCCACTTCTGAAGAGTCGGATTCGACTACCCAAGAATTGCACATTCTGATCATCGAGGACAACGAGGACGTCGCTCAAATGCTGAAGATGGTCCTGGAGATGAAGGGTCATCAGGTGCTGGTCGCCGCCGATGGGCACAGGGGCCTCGAACGTGTATATGAGTTCCGTCCAGACGCTGTCGTCTGCGATATCGGATTGCCCGGCATCGATGGGTATACCATTGCTCGCTCCATTCGGGAGGACCCGGAACTGGAACCGCCGCTGTTGATCGCTCTCAGCGGATATGCGCGATCCGAGGATATCGAAAAATCAAAAGCGGCGGGTTTCGATTACCACCTCTCCAAGCCCCCCGATGTCGACGAACTGCAGGAACTGTTGGCCACCACATGATGGGGGCGCTCAGTCTTCGAGCGGGGGGACTTCGGCGGTGACCTGATACTCGAAGTGCGAGTCCCAATTCAATTCCACATCCATGAGGATGTACCAGTCGGGGACGATCCCGGACTCCGAATTGGTAAGTATTGTCCAGTCGATCCCTCCACCTTCTTCGTGAAAATCTTCGGTATAACAATAATGGTTTCGCTCTTGGACGTCGCAGCGCAATTGAGTCGCGTCTCCGGCGGTCGGTGAAAATGTCACACCGGCGAATTCATCGAGATCGCAGATCGGATCCACGGGCTCGACCGTTAGATGAGCGGGGTAGGATGCACCGCTGCAGTGGTTCAGGATGAGCCGAAATCGATGTTGTTCACCGGGACAGCCCTGAATGGTCCACGTCGTACTTTCGAGAGCCTGGAAGGAATCGAGATCGCCCGATGCCTGGCATCCGACGCTATCGGCACCATCGGGCACTAGCTCGAGAATCCCATTACTGTCGAGTTCGTCGTGACCGCTCCCGCATTCAAGGGTCGCTGGATTTTCTACCGCACACTCCGTGGTGCCCACATCATTATCATTGGAGTCGGTGATGTCGGGCTCGACGTCCGTCGCTTCAGTGTCGTCATCGACATCGGAGTCATGCCCCGTATCGCCGGTGTTATCGACATCATCCACAGCGTCTGGTTCGGTACTTTCATCGTCATCGGCGTCCAACCCGGTATCGTGGGTCGCGTCGCTGTCGTCCGTTGCGTCAACATCTTCTTGGTCACCGGCATCGTCGGCGACGACAGACTTCGTGCCCGCGTCATCATCAGCCGATGCGGCGTCAGAGGAACACGCAGCGGCAAAGAATGTCAAAATGGCAAGACAACCGTAGACGATGGCGGAGCGGTGAAACCGATTCATAGAGCCGTTCTCACTGAAAGGAATTACAACGATTCATCGTATATCGGCCCCGTAGTTATGCTTCTTGTTTCGATTCCGATGCCGCGACGATGGTGGCGATGACCTCCGGATCGAGACCGAGGGTGGCCGCTGCCTTTTCGTAGTCGCCGTCGGCCTGCTCGACCGCCTCGCGGACCTGTTGCTGGAGCCCGCCGGCGCCGATGGCGCCCACGGCGTGAGTGTGTTTTTGCTGGGATGCTTTGACACTCTTTTTGCCGGTGAGCGCCTCGTCCTGAAAATCGCCGGTCTTCCAATAGACGAAGACCGTATCTCCGATTTTGATTTTGTCGCCGTCGTTTAAGGAGTGAAACGAGTCCTCCTCGATCTTTTCATCGTTGACGAGGGTGCCGTTCGAACTCCCCATATCCTTTATCTGCATGCCCGACGCCGCCCCTCGAAACTGAGCATGTACATGAGAGGAGTTTTCGTCGCTGATCTGAATAAAATTGCCGAGCCCGCGACCGATGGTGCCCAGGCGCTTTCCGACGTGAAAAGTCTTGCCCTCCACGGAGCCGGAGCGGCCGATCAACCAATTGTACTTCTCTCGGCTCTGCGGTGGTCCGGAGGAGGCTTTTCGGGGCGGCTTTCGGCGCTTTTTCTTCGTCGGAGAATCATCATTTAGTCGACCGAGTACGAATACGGCGCCAATCCCCAAAACCAGAACGGCGATCATGACGAGCACCGCTGTGATGAGTGTTGCGATTTCCATGAAACACACTCCGTAATCGAGACTGGCCAAAACTGGCTGCTAGCAATCTATGAGTGAACGTCATCGTGCGCAACCCCGACCTTGGATTCCACTGGCGGTGCTACTGGTCGAACGGGTTTTTTTGAAGCTGGCTGTGAGTTGAGTGAGACTCGATGAACACGGTGAGGCGAGGTGGACCGCGCGGTGGTGGGGTTGCTACTCTCTGTCGGCACGCAGCCAACGACTGCTTCGATGCGAGAAACGGTGATGGACAAGGATCCGGTCAAAACTGAGTCGATATCTACGCTCCACGGGTTGTCGACGGCGGGATTGGTGTTGTTTGTGGGTGTGTCACTATTCGGGTTGGGGTTTGGCTGTTCCGGTGACGACGTTGGCGAGGAGCCAGCCGATGTCGGTGCAGAAGTCGACGCCGATATCGGTGCGGACGATATTGGCCCCGGCGATGTTGCAGACGATGAGGTTGACACGCTGGATGTCGACCCGGTCGAAGATGCAGCTGAGGATATCGAAGGACTGGATGTCACCGAAGACGTCGACGGCGGGGAACCGCCGGAGCCGGAAGCGGTGGAGGTCGATCTCGACGAGATGTTTGATGCTCCCGGGGAGGGGTTTGTTCGGGCAAAGCGGGTTGAGAGTGACGACGATGTGATCCCTGGCGAGGTCTCCCAGGGAATGGAGGGGGACTGGTTATTGGAAAACGACCACGGCCGATATCTGGTGGGACTGGGAAATCGCGCCATAGGCCCCTGTTCGTGGGATGGCAATATCATCGACGCCGAACCGCTCTACGACGGTGAAAGCCCGGGCAGTGTGCTCGGCGAGATCTGTTTGCTGCTCAACGTGGGACAAACGCTGCGTCCGGAGTGGGCCGAGATCATCGAGGATGGCTCCGATGGGCGTGCGATCGTCGCCGTGACCGGCACGGTGGGGCCGCTGGATTTTCTCAACTTGCGATCGATGTTGGGAGATATGGCGCCCGGTCTGTACGAGATGTTGGATGTGGATCCCAACCGCTCGCCGCCGGTGACGATCACGGTGTATTATGTTTTGACTCCTGAGAGCCACTCGCTTCGAGTGCTCACGGCTTTTCGCAATGACGGCGATGAGCCCGAGTATTTCAATGCGACGCATTTGGTTCTCTCCGGTTCTACCGGCAGTTTTTTCAATCCATTGGGAGTGCGCAAAGGGTGGGGGTACGAGTCGCTGGGGATCGACAATCTGGAGGCCGATCTGACCAGTTTTGTGGGTTATTTCTCGGAACACGCGGGTTATGCAGTGGTTCCAGACCCGTTGGACTATCTAGAGGGGGCGCTTCCGGCCGGTGGGGGAATGGTCGCCATTGCCGGGGTGGTCGGACTGATCCATGGAACCACGGATCTACTTCGTATGCTCGTCGCATCGGAGGGGCAGATTCCGGACACCGACGGCTATATCGGGGTCGAACCGGACGAGGTGGACACCGTGGGCTACCGACTTTACCCGGCCGATGGTTCAGTGAGCACCGCAACGGACCAGATCTTCGATGACCTCGGCGTAGAGACCACAATGCTGCACGGTCGTGTCGTCGATCACACCGGACAGCCTGAGAAGGGGGTAAAGGTGACGCCCTTATTGGAGGGAGATCGGGCATTTACCATGAGTCGCACCGATGCGGATGGGCAGTTTGCGATGAATGTACCGCACGGAGAATGGGAAGTGCTTGCGCGCGATGAGGGACGACTGACGCG
Source organism: Myxococcales bacterium (assembly GCA_007119595.1). Classification (GTDB taxonomy): domain Bacteria; phylum Myxococcota_A; class Bradymonadia; order Bradymonadales; family Bradymonadaceae; genus SLJM01. The sequence continues at coordinate 58 of SKPJ01000116.1, read as the reverse complement.
AGTTTTGGACATCGAAGCCAACGCCGACGAAGTGGATCTGGGCGATGTGGAACTCCAG
>SKPJ01000236.1 GCA_007119595.1 Myxococcales bacterium | reverse complement strand
ATCTCGATATCGGCTTAACACTTGGAGTAGCCTCCGGCTACGCCTGCGGTGGCGCCGAATATCGATCTCGAAGATTTCATCTCGGTCCTGCTCAGATTCGGGAATTCCGGATGGGAACTAGAGAGTTGATGATCCAGGGGATTGGAAATCAATTCGAGAACAGCGACTACCCGTGCGTTAAAGGGGGCGTGTGACGCGATCTCCGATCGTCGTACAGAGCCAATTTCGTAGTGTATTTGTCATGTCAAGACCATTTTGCTAGATTTCGCCGTTCCAGAAGCGGTGTAGTGTTAATCCCGGACAATGTACATGTCCTATATACTTTCTCGAGGTCTGACCAATGTTGATGGTTCAGCAAAAATTGGGTCCCTTTTTCGTCGTGTTATTGATGATCTTCGTCGTTGCCTGCGGCGACGATGATGTCGACGGAGAACCAAATGCAGCCAATGGCCTCGATTGTCCCGAGGGACAAACGGAGAACCCCATCTCCGGTGAATGTGTAGCAGCAAATGAAGGCCTTGATACCGATGCCAACGCCGGCGACGGCTCCAACGACGGAGACGGTTCCAACGACGGAGACGGCTCCAACGACGGAGACGGCTCCAACGACGGAGACGGTTCCAACGATGGAGACGGTTCCAACGACGGAGACGGTTCCAACGACGGAGACGGCTCCAACGACGGGGACGGCTCCAACGACGGAGACGGCTCCAATGACGGAGACGGCTCCAACGACGCGCCGAATAACTCGACGCCGATCGTGGAGGAGTGTGGACCGGGCAGCATTCTCGGCCAGACCTGCAGACCGGACGGACAGGTTCTTCCCAATGCCGACATCACTCTGGTTGGCGAGGATTGCGAGGGGAACGAATTCACCATGACCACCACGGCGGATCACGACGGTTATTATGAGTTTGAAGATGTCGACGCTGGAACTCATACGGTGCGCATCGAAGCGGGCTCGTTTTTCGCCGAAGAGCCGGTTTTGGTCCGCAAGGGCGAAGAGACCAATTGGACGAGCAGTGACGCCAAGGTCTGTCTCGACGGCGGCGGAATCCCGATCGCCCTCATTCAAGGACAATGGGACGACGTGGGAGGACTCCTCGACGGAATGCAGATCGAATACGACGTCGTCGGATCCGATATGGGAAGTGATATGATGGGAACAGGAGAAGGGGATGCCGCGGAATTTTTGAGCGATATCAACGAGATGAATCAATATCGAATCCTCTTCATCGAATGTGGCACCCTGTGGAGTGATCTCGATGGGATGGACTTTGGAGACTTTGGCGATTTTGGAGATTTCTTCGGCGATGGTAGCGATGCTGACATCGACGACGTTCTGGACAATCTTCGGGAATTCGTACAGAGCGGCAATAGCCTCTACGTATCGGACCAGGCCCAGCCATTTATTCAACTGGGGCTCCCGGATGCGGTCGAATTTTATAATGACGATGGCACGGCCAGTGGGCCGCGAAGAGGCGATTCCCAGACCCTTACAGCCGATGTGGTCAGCCCCGAGATGCAGGCCGTTATCGGTTCCGGTCCCACCGAAATTGTCTTTGACCTGGGCGGTGTAGCCATGGCGGAAAACGGAGGACCGAATGCCACGGTACACTTTACCGCTGATGCGCAACTCTCCGGTGGAACTGAAACTCTCCACGATGCGGCGCTGATGGTCGCCCACGACGATCCGGTCGGAGGACGCGCGATCTTCACCTCATTTCACAATAGTGAGCAGCCCACAGGAGATATGATGGACATTTTGGAGCATATGATCTTTCAGCTATAAGTGCTTTTGGATTTCGCGGTAATTTGAAACCCGATCGCCGAGGGCGCGTCTTCACTACTGAGTGATGGCGCGCCCTTGGTGTTTGTTGTCAGTGCTTCGTCGGCCTGTGAGGTCGGTACCATGGGGCTGTATCAGGCGAAGCTCCGAAGTCGCCTCGTTTGCGAATGCACCCCCCTTTTGCTAGCTTTGCCAGGCAATGAAAAGCTTTGCTGCGGACTGAGTCCGGTCACGGTCGAAATCAAAAAATTCAAGGTCTTGAGATGAACAAAATACGCCAGAAACTGGGTCCGCTGTTGATTTTAATAGTCGTCGTTGCCTTTGTCGTGGCCTGTGGTGACGAGGATGATTTGGACGACGCAGATAATGATGCAGAGCTCAACGTCCAAGAGCACGATGATGAAGATCCAGACGCAGAAGAGTCGGACGAGGACGAGGACGAAGGCGAGGGCGAGGGCGAAGAGGACGAGGAGACGACGGCTGAAGATTGTGACGAAGGCCAGGTCTACAATCCCATGAGTGGAGAGTGTATCACTCCCGATGTGGACGAAGATCCGGATCCGGATCCCGACTCGAACAACGGCAATGATGACAATGGAAATAACGACGACAACGCAAACCTCGGCAATGTCAACGCCGAGCCCAATCAAGAGGAAAATCACGCGCAGGAATGTGGGCCGGGCTCAATCGAAGGGCAGACCTGTCGCCCCGACGGTGGCGTGTTGCCGGGAGCCCAGGTCCGGGTCGAGGGCAATGACTGCGACGGTTTTCCTTTCATCGAAACCGTCACCGCCGATGGGCAGGGCAACTACGAGTTTCACGACATCCCATCGGGTACCCACGAACTGACCATCGAGTCCGGCTCGTTTGTGATTTCCGAGGACGTCTCGGTGGCCAAAGGGCAGGTAACGGACCGCAAAAGCGACGAATTGAAGCTCTGTCTGCAGGGTACGGAGGTCGATATTGCCGTGGTCTCCGGTTCTTTCGATGACATCGCCAGCATACTCGATGGAATGACGATCGAATATAGCTGGTATAGCGGAAGCGAGGAGATTAGCTCTCTATTCGGCGATATCGACGAGATGCAAAACTACGATATTATCTTCGTCGAATGTGGTGCGCCCTGGTCGGGACTTTCGAGCAGTCTATTTGATACGGATATGGACGAGGTCCGGTTCAATATCAATCGATACGTGGAGTTGGGCAATAGCCTCTATGCCTCTGACCAGGCACACGGCTACATCGAGGAGACGCTGGAAGATGCGATCGTCTTTTATAACCACGATAGCTCATCGAGTCCTCGGGTAGGAAACGGATCGCAGTATATTACGGCCGATGTCGTCAGCGATGAGATGCAAACCCTGTTGAACTCCGATACGACGGAGTTGTATTTTAATCTCGGTGCCTGGGCAGTCGCTGAGGGCGTAGGACCGATGACGGATATCCACTTTCGGGGCGATGCCGAGATCACGGGTGGAGTGGTAGAAGGTGCAGCGCTGATGTCGAGCTACAGAGATCCGATTGGTGATGGACGCGCCATTTATACCTCCTTTCACAATTCGGCCCAGGTCGACGGTGAAATGCAGGATATTCTGGAGTTTATGATCTTCCAGTTGTGATTGGACGATTCACTGAAATGGAGAGCGCGTCCCGACGAAAGGGACGCGTTTTTTTTTGACGGGCAGGTGAGGAAGATCGATGAATCGTAGCAGGTGTTGGTCACGATCGAATGGGTACTGCTTCATCATTGTCGCTTCGATGATCTTGGTGCCCATGACGGCCTACGCAGAGTGGGCCGTGGAGACCGAAGTGCTGCGAAGCTGGCCATCACCACTGTCTGTCACGGAGGTGGAGGTTGATTCCAGCGTCGATGGAATCACGTTGATGATGGACGCCGGTCAAGCCGCTCCGGTCAGTGACGGATGTAGCGTTACGATCTCCGATGACGATAAGGCACAGCACTACGAGTATCGTCATGATTTCAATCCCACCCGGTGTCTCGATGCGGTGGCTCACCCGGAGGGAGGCTATTTTCTTCGCGGCGATGTGGGGGCCACGCTGGAGGATGTGGGCGAGGGGTTTACGGCTCGGATCAGCGCCGATGGTGAGCTGTTGTGGGCTGTCGACGATCGCCAATGGATCGAACCAGACGTCACGCAAACCAGCAGCGGAGAATTTGTGGGTGACTATGCAGGGGCACAGACCGGGTTGGCCTACGATCCCGTCAGCGATCGGTTGATCGGACTGACTCGGGGCAATCAGGTGCTGGCCGATGCGGAGCGTCTGGTTGTGCAGGCCCATGTCATACGAGGAGATACGGGAAGTGTAGAGGTCGTCGGTCAAGCCTTCGGGGCGTTGGCCAACGAACCGGTGATCGACGTGGTCGCCCGAGACGGCGCGTTCTTGGTGATCACCACCGCCGGTGAGCAACAGGAGGTGCGGTTTTACTCCTATGAGGTCGGTCGCAGCATGACGCGATTTGAGCCCGAAGAGGCCGGATGGTCGCAGCGGGAGATCATCACACCGGTTGCTTATCGCCAGTCCTTGGGAACCTTTTATTTGTGGAGCGACGGCACCGCTTCGGGATTGATCCGGGTGGAAGGGCTGGATTCGGTGATCTGGAGCGAGCAATACGCGATCGATGAATTGGTGCAAGGGGATATAACGGTCGATGGCGAGCCGGAGCAAAGTTGGCTCGGCGGGTCCTTGGTTGCACTTCGCTTCGGTAGCCCGGCACAGGGCCGATTTTTGATCTTGATCGATGTGGAAGACGGCGTCGCCTTGGCCATGACCCACTGGGAGGATCTGGTGGAGCCGGAGCCCATCGATCTGGTCCATAATGAGGACGGTGAATTGATGTTGCTGGCGTTCGACCCCGCAGAGGAAGTGATTCGCGAATATCAAATCACCCTCGTTCCACAAGATGACGAGGACGAGCAAGTGGGGGCAGCCGTCGATGAAGAAGACGGCGCAATATCAGACGACGATGGCGAACCAAACGAAGAGAATGAAGAGAGTCGTTGCCAGCAATCCACAGGTGGTCCCGCGGGATTGCTCGCAGTGGGTCTACTCTTTTTGTGGTGCTTTCGTTTCGCCCTCGTTGATTGCGTAATCTACAGGGGGCGTTTAAAGTAGCTTTCGCCATCATTGGGCCGTCCAACCGCGGCGGGATCGGCGATGCTGGAGACGGAGATTCATCTCAATCAAGTCGGGAATCGGGTTATGAGTATGGAATTGGAACGCAAACCGTTGCCGGTCGATTCGTTTCCTCCCAATTTGCAGATGCATATCAAAGAAGATGCGCCTGCAAAGATGAAGACCATGGCCGCCCAGGGGATGGTGCCGGCCCCGCCGGCCCAACAGGTGCAAGTGTTATATCAACTGCATTTCGACGACCAATTTCGCGATGCCGTTGCCGATTCACTGGCCGGGATGCCGCCCAACGTATTGTTGCCGATCATTCAGGACGATCAGCCGGAGTCGATGCTGGACTGGATGGGAGAGGTGCTCGAGGAGCCCTCCCTTGTGGAGGCCATCGTTCTCAACAAGAATACGGCGGATGCCACGATCTATGAATTGGCCGGAAAGGCGGACGGCGAGTTATGCGAGTTGATCTCGAACAACCAGGTCCGGGTACTTCGCTCTCCGGCGATCATCGAGGCGTTGTACAAAAATACGGATGCTCGCATGGCGACGGTGGACAAGCTCATCGACCTCGCTCAGCGCAATGAGGTCGACCTATCGCCGTTTCCCGAACTGACCAATGCCCTCAAAGGGGCGGCGGAAGATGACGAAGAGGGAATCGACGACTCTGAATTCAGCGAACTTCTGAATCAGGAATCGGAGAAGGTCCAGGAGGAAAATAAGATTCTGGAGAAGCTAAACGACGAGAATCTGACCCGCTCCGAGCGCGACAAGCTCGAAAAAGAGGTCATCAAGGACGAAGAGGAAGACTCCAAGCGCGCCGGCAATATACGCCAGAAGATCGCGGCCATGAATATTGCCCAAAAAATACGACTCGCCACCGTGGGGAGCCGAGAGGCCATCAAGATCTTGGTTCGCGATCCCAATAAGCTTATCCATATGGCGGCGATTCAATCTCCGCGCATCAAATTGGGAGACGTCAAGCGCCTGTCCTCCAATAAATCGCTGCCCGACGGTGTGATTAACTACATGGCCAAGAAACGAGAATGGACCAGTGACTACGAGGTATTGGTCAATTTGACGATGAACCCGAAGACACCGCTGAGCGAGGTGACTGGATTTTTGAAGCATCTTCGCAAACGAGATCTTCGAAAGTTGAGTCGCAATCGCAACGTCTCCCATCAGGTCTCGCGGATGGCCAAGCGGATGATGAAACGGCGCCGACGCTGACCCTTTTTTCTCGCCCTCCCACGACTGCTCGAGACGAGCTCCAATATGCACCCCAGTCTACCCCCTTGTGGGTTGTACAAGACAACCGAAGCCCTGCCGGGAAAAGAGCAGTGGGTGCGCGAGCACCTGCTGGTCTATTTTCACAATCACTCTCAGCAAGGACCGCCGCTTTTGTTGTTGCCGGCGTCCAACGCGAATAACCGGTGGAATTTTCACGAAAAGGGTTATTTGATTCGCGAACCGTCCTTCGTGGCCACCTTGACCCCTTTGAAGGAAGAGGGACTCTACGTGCTGCGAGAGCCGATCTATTTGTCGCGAGACGAATTCATTCCCGAACACACTCTCGTTCAACTCGGCTACACCCGATCGGCGGATCCGATCTTGTTTCTGGCCAATTTTTCGGACAACGCGATCACCTTTCCGTCCAATGGCCTAAAGTGCACCACCGAGATTTTCGGAATGCTCGAAGACGTCAATTTCGCCACGCCGGAACGCCAAGACGAAATGCACTGACAGCTCGCCGCTTCAGCCCAATTTTTCGAGGACGATATCCTTGATCTTGGAGGCGTCGTAGCGGCCTTTGATCTGCGGGATGACAGCTCCCATGACCTTGCCCATTTCGCGGCGGGAGCTGGCGCCCGTATCTTCGATGACTTCGTCGATGATATCACTGACCTCTTCGTCGCTAAATGGTTCCGGCAAATAGGTCTGTAGCAGCGCCAATTCATCGCGTTCCTTTTGGGCCAATTCGGGGCGATCTCCCTCATCGAATGCCTCGGCGGATTGCCGTCGTTTTTTGGCCTCTTTGGTCAGCACGGCGATGACATCCTCGTCGGAGAGCTCTTGTTGCTGATCGATGGCCTTGTTCTTGAGGCTGGAATGCAACATGCGAAGGGTGGAGAGGTTCTCCATTTCCCGGGCTTTCATCGCGGATTTGATATCGTCTTTAATGCGGTCGTAGAGTTCGGACATGCTAGGTTCCTGTGGCTAAGGGGATCGAGGGATCCCGAGTAGATGAGCGTGCGATGATCCATGAGCAACTCTTGAAGTACGGTGCATGATTGGTTTCTTCAACCCTCCCCGGTGGATTGTGTGTGTCGATCGATCATTTGGATAATTTGAGATCGAATGGTGCAAAGTGATCAGGCGGCCCGTTGCTGCGGCAGGCCGGCCATGCGTCGGCAGGCGCGCTGGACGGCCCGTACGTCGCAGGGCCGAGGGTCGACAAAGTGGCCGTGACGGTCGCGTCGGCGCATTTTGACCATGCCGTCGCGGGCGGGTCGCAGGCCCGCGAGTGCTGCCATGGCGTATTCGGCGGGCGATAGCTCTCCGGGGCAAGCGCGATGGATTCGGCACCAACCGGGATGGTGCTCGACGGGATCGGAATCATTCGTAGAACCCACGGCCCGTTGATATCGATCGAGTTCCTCCGGGCCGTCAAAGAGTATTAAATGGGGGCCGTCGGTGATATCTTCGATCCAGGCGATCCGACCACTTTCCAACTCGATCTTGCGGGGAACTGTGAATCGATCGTCGTCGAGAGCCGATTCGAGACAGGTAAATGCCCGTTCCAATGAGTTCAATAGACTCTCCGGGTCGTCACGTTCTTGACGGGCTGCGCGGTGCTCGAGATGGGAGAGTCCGTATTCGAGGACGATGCGGGCACCGGGACCACCCATGAATTCAGACCAGCTCGAGATGCGGTGAGCTCCGAAAGAGCGCAAGAGGGCCATCACGAGCTGACCTCGCCCGGGCTGATTGCCAAATTCGATGGGCAATGTGGACGCCCACAAACCGGGCGGGTCGAGATGTATCAGTCGAAGAGCGACGGTGGCACCTACCACCGGCGGGGTTCGGCCCTCGAGCCATCGGAGGCGGTAGCCTCGTTGATCGCGAAGCGTTCGCACCGAGATATCTTTGTTGTGATGGGCTTCGACGACATAGAGATCCCAATGCTGCCGAAAGAGTCTTCGATGGATCAGTGCATCGACGATCGCCGTCGCTTGGGGGCGTACTTCGGCGACGTCGAGCCTTTGCCATTCCGCGATATGAGCCCTCGCGCAGGCATCAATGGCGGTGACCCCAGTGGTCGTCCAGTGGCGGCGGATCGCCGATTCGGGGACGCGGCGCCGTAGGGCGTTGATCGATTCCTCCCACTGCCATTGATGAATTGCCGCCGGTGGTGTGTCGAAGGTGGGCTTGGGCTGTGCTTCGATCATGTCTTGGCCTCCAGGAAAGAGGGATGGGGTTGAGCGGACATGATCTGTTATCGCGATCGGCGGCGTCGTTTTGCGTTTTGATCGGCGAATCTCGGCTGATGAATTTCGGTTGGGTGAAGAATATACGGGACGCAATTGAAAAAAGACGCGTCGCCGGCGAGACCAAGAGCTTGCGTTGGCGAGGTGGATTGTGCTCAAAAGTAAGACGTGCAGTAGGAACTACACTTTTCTTCAGGAGATGGGATGCTCTCACCGTTGATATACAGGGGTCGTCGATTGCTGGTCTACGCTGCGCTGGTTGCATTTGTTGGGGGATGTTCGTCGTCGCCGGAAGGTGCGGCTGAGCGTCCGCCGCCGGCGGAATCGCCGAGTCCGGAGGTGGAGGCTCCACCGGAGATGTTGCCCCATGAAAAGGAGGCGGCCCGTGCCGCCGCCGAGCAGGCCGAAAAGGTCAGTGATGAAGATCTGCAGGTATTCGCCCGCGGTGTTCGCGCCGTCGCCGATCGAGAGCAACAATTAAAGGAGCAGGGCCGTGATCTGGAGACCAGACGTCAGGAGGCCACGTCAGCGGCGGATGTGATGGTCGCCGAGCGCGAGGCCTTGCAGCAGATGAAAGGCGCCGTGGAGAGTGAGGGAATCGATTTTGAGGCGTTTATGAAAATGGGGCAGTTTATCCGGCAGCAGCCCACGCTGTTGGAGCGGCTCGGTGAGTTTTTGGACGACGAGGAAATCGAAGCCTTCTACGGTGGGACATGAGCCCTAAAATGCAGTGGCCCCGGCGACGATCCGATCGTCACCGGGGCCCTCTATCTCGGTCTTTCGTAGTTCAGTCTTCGGGAGCGCCGGATGCGAGGTGTGTACCGACTTCGCTAAAGACGCCGGAAAAGTCGTGACAGATCAGCCCGTCCAGCGGGGCTTGTAGGTCCGTAGAATCGGCAGGGGGATAGAAAAACTCGAAATTT
>SKPJ01000211.1 GCA_007119595.1 Myxococcales bacterium | reverse complement strand
CGAAGCGGCGTTGCGGCTCGCTCGACGATGCTACATCGCATCGCCTCGTCGCCGCGCCTTGTCCGACGCACACTCGACTTTGCAGTCTATCTCCATCAACTTCTGCTCACGGCGTTATAATTGCAGAAAAGTCAGCATACTCGTCTACCGGAGTACAAGATTGCCGCGCTCCATCTGTGTGATCCATCTCCGTCGGTTGAGGGTTACCCAAAACTCCCTGCGCTTCGCTTTGGTCGGGCCCGGGCTACCATTGCGGCGTCGAACAACGGACGCCGCGGGTTTTGCGCCAAACTCATAATCCATTGGCCGATCAAACTCAGGGCGACTTGGATCGTTCGACCTCATACGCCCTGTGTCTGTCCCCATCGCTCCGCATGCCTCCACACCCGCCGCACCCGTCGTTTGGTGCGGCATTTGTAGCCCCGGCCCGACTGTCGTTTAGGAGCCCGGGGTCACGAGCGTGGCAAACCCAATCTCGTCGAAGACCCATCCCACAAAACTCGATCTCCCATCCGCTTCTCGCGATCGAAAACCGTCAAACTCCACTACCCCATTCTGCGCGTACGGCGACTGATTCGTATCGAGTGGGCACCGGGGAGCAGAGCTCGAGGTGTCGATGACGGCACGAGGGATTCGGAGCAACAACCACCGAATCACCGTGGATCACACCCATATTGTGCCGATAACTTGTGCTGTTATCTGCAATTGGATAAAAAGCGATGTAATGACTGATAACCGGTTTGGAATTCCTGACTCATGAGAGGTTGGTAATGTGTCGTCTGGCATCCTTTTTATCCCTGGTTTTGATCCTCTTAGTTGCGGTGGGCTGCGGCTCCGATGAAACTCCCGGTGAGACGAATGACGCGCCGGGACAGAATACGAATCAAGCTCCCAATCAGGACCCGAACCAGGATCCCAATCAAGACCCGAACCAAGATCCCAATCAGGACCCGAACCAAGATCCCAACCAAGATCCCAATCAACAGCAGGTGGGGCCGCAATTGGATATGCCGACGGAAATCTCTCTGGAGGGAGATGTCGGCGAAGTCATTGAGGAAAGTCTGACCGTGGGAAATTCGGGGGATGCCGAATTGAATGTGGTTTTTGACCTGGCCCAGGACATCGATTGGCTGGAGCTTACCCCGACAGATCTGACCATCACCGCGGAAATGGTACAGCAAGTTACGGTGACGGCGACGTGTCCCGGCGAAGGCGGTGGATACGATACTGTGGTAGTCGTCGAGACAAACGATGATAGCGCCGCTTCCGAGCTTCGTGTGGAGCTTCAATGTGAAGAGGAAGAAGTGGAGGTCGAAGAGGGCTCGTTGCGCGTCAATATCGAGGGACTTCCCGCCGGTCTGGCCGGCGATGTCGCCGTCACCGGGCCCGACGGGTTTGACGAATCGATCGGCTCTACGACGACCTTTGAAGACGCAGCGCTCGGCGACTACGAGGTCACGGCCCAGCCTGTCGAAGATGCACAAGGAACGACGTTTGAGCCCGTGGAAGCTGTGCAGACGGTCGAACTTGCAATTGATGCTGCGGGTGAGGCGACGGCGGAAGTCACTGTGGAGTACGAGGAAGTACAAGAACCACTCGGCACCCTGGAGCTTACGGTCAGCGGGTTGGATATTACGGGATTGGCCGAAGCGGACGCCAATATCAGCGTCGAAGGCGATGATTTCCAACAAGATGTCACGACGTCGGGTACCACCACGATAAGTGATCTGGAGCCCGGGGATTACGACATCGTGGTCGGCGATGCCCAGCAGGGCCCTGCGACCTTTGAAGCAGACGACCAAGCGGTGACCATCGCGAGCGACGCCACCGAGAGCGTGAGCGTCGACTACGAGGTGGTCCTGGGCAACCTGCACGTCGACGCCTCGGGCCTTCCGAGCGGCGAGGAATTCACCGCCCAGATCACGGGACCCGACTTCGATGAGAGTATCACCGGCGCCGAGCAATTCGATGATATTTTGCCCGGCGAATATACCGTGGATTTCGAAACCCAGACCGTGGGCGATGATAGCTACGCAGCAGATCCCTCGGAGGCCAACGTCACCGTGGAGAGTGGAGAGACCACGGAGGCGAGCGCGGAGTATGGAATCGAGCCGGGGACCCTGGAGATCACCGTCGAGATTCCCGATGACCTCGAGCTGGAATTGCACGTCGAAGAGGGGGGAGACAGCGTCCACAGCTTCACCGCCGATGGACCGATGGTGGAGACCGTGCACTTGGAGCCCGGGAGCTACGAGATTCAGGCCGAAGACCCCGATCTAGAAGACGAATGGGGCAATAAGCACAGCTTCAGCGGACTCGGCGTGGTCTTCGACGTCGCTTCCGGAGATAGCCTCAGCCGTACGGTGTCGACGCAATCACCGACGGAGGTCACCACGGAGCTCGATGACGAAAATACCTTCGGAGCGCTGCGGGAGGTGGTGGAACGAGTCAATCCGGAGAGCGAGATCACCTTCGCGGACGACGTCACCGAGATTGCACTCGAGGATCGTATCCTCGTCGACAAGCCACTTCGGTTTTTGGGGCACGACGACCTGGTGATTACACAGGACGAAAATTCCTCGTCCCGCCTCTTTCAGGTCGGCTTCGATGGTGACGATTTCGACGACGATGAAGTCCTCTTTCAACAGATGCGCCTCAAGGGGGCTTCCTCGGATCTGACGGGAGTTGCGCTGATGATTGGTGGTGCCAATCACCAGGTCACCCTCTTCGACATGGAATTTGTGGACAACGAAGAAGATGGCACGGGCAGTGGTAGCGGTGGAGCCGGAATTCGTTTTCACCACGCCGATAATTCCACCCTTCATATCCAGGATAGTCTCTTCGAGAATAATGAGTCCCACGGTTCGGGTGCTGCGCTCCGCATTCAAACCTCCCCCGAGCAAGAGGAGATGACCGTCGAAATTCACGACTCGATCTTTCGGTCGAACACCACGACGAACGCCAGTGGGGCAGCCATTGGCTCATGGGGCCAAGGAAGCGTCGATTTGATCATTCGCAATGTGACCTTCGAAGATAACGAAACCGATAACTCCGGTGGTGCCATCGCAGATGGTGGGTTCGACAACCGATTGCGTATCAGAGATTCGTCGTTCGAGAATAACGTGGCCGAAGTCCGTGGCGGAGCCATCTGGACGCGGGTGGAAGACCCCCGCATCGAAGACTCCACTTTCTCCAACAACGAGGCCCGCCGTGGCGGAGCCTTATTCTTGCTGGGTGGTGGACGGATGATTCGGAGTCAGTTCTTGAATAATTCGGCTATAGACGGCGGCGGGGGTGCCATCCTCGCACGAGAGGAAGACGGCGAATTTACCCCCTTGCGCGTCGATCGGAGTCTATTTCGGGATAATAGCAGCTTTTATTCAGGGGGCGCGCTGTTGACCCGTCAACGGGCGACACGCGTCTTCAACTCCACCTTTAGTAACAACGAATCAGAACACAACGGTGGAGCCATCGAGTGGGGCGAGGGAGCTGCGGGGTTTGTGGAATACAGCACCTTTATCGGCAACACCGCAGAAAACGCTGGACAGGCAATTCGCCGGCGCTCCGATGCCAGCAATCTCATATTAAAGGCGATCTACACAGCACATAATGGCTCATCGAGTGACGGCAACGAAATTGTAGCGGTCGGCGACAACACCATTGAGAGTTCAGGCTATAATTTCATTAACCGAATGCTCGACAATCCCGAGACTCACATTGAAACGGAAGACTCCGATTTGCTCAATGAATCAGCGAACTATTCGCCCCTTGCCGACAACGGTGGAGCCACGGAGACCTTTGCCCTCGACGAGGGAAGTAATGGTCATCTCGACATTCCCGCTGAGGATTGTGTGTCTTGGAGTGGCAACTGGCATCGCGATCGAAGCCAAAATGATGAGCCCCGTCCCAGCGGTGCCTGGTGCAGCCGTGGTGCGTGGGAAGACGAGGGCTTCGCCGAGACCTTTCATAATGCCGATTTCACCGACCAATACGAAAGCGGTTCCTTCGAGGGCCTCGATGGGCGAACATGGAATTATACGGACGTGCGCGATGAAGGCGACTATTCCGTCGTCGGTACTCGCCCGGGTGCCCGTTTTCGCGACCAGGGCGCCAACGTACGCTCCTCCAATGTCAACGGGGTCAACGGCGACATAGAATCCCTCACCGTCCTGTACCGCAAAGCCGGCCACGAGGCCGAAGCCCGTCAAATCGAGGTATTGGCCGACGGCGACGTCGTCCAGACCGGGGAGTCCTTTGGAGACGAGGTGGGCGTCGACGACACGATGCGCTTTCTCACCATCGAAAATTTCGACGAGGGGAGCGACGTCGATATCCAAATTCGAAACGCCACCGGCGGTGATATCACGATCGATCAGATCACGTGGCGTTGAGAGACAGGCTTTCGGGCTTTATTCGACGATCGAGACCGTCGGTTCGTCGTCGTCCACCATGCCCTCCAGGTCGACCAGGATCAGGGTAATCCGGTCATCCATGGTGGACTCACCGGGGAGGGCCAAAGCGCCGCGGCTTCCCTCCCCGGCGACCCGAGCGTGAATCCAGACCTTGCATCGCTCGTGGTCACAGAGGGAACGGAGCCGTTCAGCAAAGCCGATCCCCAGCCGGGTATCATCGAGGTGAACGGCCAACCCCGGGGTCTCGTCGCCAGTGGATCGAGCCCCGTAGATCCAGGCTCCCGCCACTCCAAGCGGTGAGGACTCCACGACAACGGGCAACCGCAGCGTCAAATCCCGTGCCTCGTCGACGAGCCACGTCCGCAACTCGTCTCCCTGCAGCGACTCCGGCGTCGATTCCGTCGCCCCGGCGCTCAATTCATCTTTCTCAACTTCTTCCATAGTCATCGCCTCTTCAGGGTCGTCATCGACGGTGCTCTTCGTCGGTCCATTGCACCCGACGACAAAAATCATCGCAATCCAGAGAATTCTTCGCATCACCGGCTCATTCGTCGATATTTTGATGGTTGATTCAGTAGATACGCATGGCAGACTCGATCGTACGAAACTATACCAGAGTTGCGATGGAAGCCCGTAGGATTTGGCAAAGTAAGAACAGATGCATGTGCGATCGAGGTCGGCGAAACTCCAGTTTCTACCCGCGTTACGATGGAAACCGCAGAATTTGGCAATATCAGGACAGATGGATGTGCGTTCGTTCGGTCGACCGACCACTGTCTATTTGAGGGTCGAAAATACAATTTGCTGGTTGAACATATAGTGACGCCGGTGGTTTGCGTAAATTCGGCCTGAAATATCGGTGGTTTGCGTGATTGCGATACCGACTCCCCGACGATTTCGCTGCCGCGCGAGTATTGCGCCGCAGTGGAGCTTGTTCCGCCGAGGGGGGAAAGATATGGTCTTCCCATTCCGACAGATCAGGACTCCCGAAAAGGTGGAGTGTGTGATGAAAACCGAGGAGTGCGAAGGGACGATCTCGCAGGTTGTAGCTCACCCCCGAGGCGCCGTGGTGACTCGCCGTGTCGAACTTCCGGAGGGGTTGTCCGGTGAAGTGGAGTGTGTCGTCGACGGCATCGTCGATCTTTTTCGCGAGGGCACCGCCAGGGTGCAGATAGGCGAGGGAGATGCCCGGCTGATCTCGGTGCGATCCCATCTCATCCATCCCGAACCGGATGCGGAGCAAGGGGAAGCGGCCCAACGGCGGCAAAAGCTGCAGAGTACCATCGAGAAACTTCGACATCAGCGAAAATATCTGATGGAGCGCCGAAGGGGGTGGGACGAGCTTCGAGCCGCCCCCGGTCGACTCAAGGATTTACAGGAATATGGCCCGACCACCGGCGTGGAGTCGGCCCTGACCGTGCTGGAACTCGCCGACGCTCGAAGAGGTCGAATCGCGGAGTCGATCCACAAGCTCGACGATGAGCTCGACGAGCTTCGCCGCGAGTTGGAGCGCATCGAGTGGGAGGAACAACAGAGCTCCGATGAGGAGCGGCGAGGGGCGACAGCTTCCCATCGACAGGTGGTGGTTCACCTCGACGAAGTCGACGGGCTGAGCCACTTCGAGTTGAGCTATGTGGTCGACCAGGTCCGGTGGTGGCCCACCTATAGCGTGTATCTCGACAGTGAGAACCAACAGGCCCGCCTGGAGTTGGAGGCGATGGTGGTTCAGCAAAGTGGAGCCGACTGGGACTCCGTACAACTGTCCGTATCCACCTCCGATCTCAACCAGAACGCCGAATTGCCCCGGCTGGCCTCCCTGCGACTCGGGCGCTCCACCCCGGCGCCGGCGTCGGGCTACCGGCCGGCCCCGGAGGGTACGGACGATCTCTTCGCCGGCTACGACGCCGCCCGGGCACGTCTGCACGGCCCCAGCCCAGCTCCACCGGCTCCCAAAAGCCCGGCGACGCCCATGCCGAAAGAGGCACCTCGGACCGGCGCAGTTCCTTTGGGCGGGGATGCTTACGGAGCCCGCAGCGAGCCCGCTACCGGCGACTCACAGATTCCACACGAGGACGTCATGGTATCCCCTGTGGTGAGCCGCTCGAGCCGCTTACCACTGACCAGCGGGGCCCCCCGCCCGACCCCCCCGGCGGCCCCGGCCTCCGGTGGCGGACGAGCCCGCAAAAAACAGGCATCCAAAGCACCTCCCGCCGAGTTGGAGCCCGCCGAGGGCTGGCTGAATTTTGACCAATTGCGAATGGCCTCGCCCAATAGCTCGCGCCGCGGCCAATTGATCCGCGTCGACGATCGGCACCACGCTCCATCACCCGGTGGACCATTGGCCGGCGCCGATCTTCCCGATGGACTCGTCGATCCCGGCAAATCCCGTGGTCATTTCGACTATCGCTACGACGGACAAGGCATCTTTGACGTTCCCTCCGATGGGCGATTGCACCGAATTCGCCTGCGGACCGAGACAGAAGAGGCGCGCTGGAAGTGGCGTTGTGTACCCCGCGTCGAGCCCGCCGTATACCGGGAGGTCCATCTACAAAACCCACTTCCGGCGGCGTTGTTGGATGGGCGGGCGAGGATCTTTGTCGACGAGCAATTCGCCGCCATCTCCAAACTGGAGCGCGTCGATCAGGGCGGAGAGATTCGACTCGGCCTCGGCGTAGAAGATCGTATTAAGGTGCGGCGAAACACACGCTTCGACGAGGAGGCAAAGGGCTTTTTAAAGGGCCGCCGGGCCCTCGATCACAGTGTGGAGATCTCCCTTCGCTCCGCTCTGGGCCACCCGGTCACCGTGGAGGTCGCCGATCGGATCCCCGTGACCGACGACGACGAGGTGGAGGTGGAATTGCTCCAGGAATCTCGACCGGCAGCGTCCTTCGATCAGGCCGATGAGGGTCGGCCCATTCGGGGAGGGCGAAAATGGGTCGTCGAATTAGGCCCCGGCGCCACAGAAAAGATCGAGTTTTCCTACCGCGTACAGATCCGATCCAGAGATGAAATCATTGGAGGAAATCGCCGTGAATCTTGAGAGCAAAGCTGTGTCGGTGACCTTTTTCGAAGATCGCGCCCGGGTGCGCCGAATGGCTCGTCCGCAGTGCGAGGACGGGGTCAACTCGGTGGCCATCACCGGGGTGAGCGCCATCATCGACGATGCCTCTCTGGTGGTGACCAGCTCACAGGGCGAGATCAACAGCGCGCAGGTCTACCGGTTTTTGGAGGCCGACGGGGAAGGTGCCGAACTCCGAGAGAAACTAAAAGAGGAGGTCGCCCAGGCTCGGCGAGAGCGCGACGGTGCGGCCGACGAAAAACAGCGGGCCATGGTGGCTCTGGAGTCGACGCTGGACTTCGAGAAGGGCATTCTGCGCCGATTCGGGCGGTTCTCCTCTTCCGAGGGGATTCAAAAGGATGCCTGGAAGGAGTCCTTCGAAAGTCTCGACCAATCGGTTCAGAGCAGGCTCGAAGAACTCCACACCGCGCAAGAGGATTTGCGAAAGGCACAAAAGCGCTACGAGCGCGCCCAACGGCGCCTCAACCAGGCATCTTCGGCAGAACCCCGGCTCCGGGCGCGCATCGACGTGCAGATCGAGGTCGACGAAAAGAGCACCCCCGAGGTGAGCCTGGAGTATATCGTCCCCTGCGCTGTGTGGCGCCCCAGCCACCGGGCCCGTCTAATCGACGGCGACGCGCCCTCATTGGAGGTCACCACGCTGGCCACGGTCTGGCAGCGCACCGGTGAAAAATGGGTAGACGTAGAGGCCTTCTTTTCCACGGCGCGTCTCTCCAGTCCCTCGACGGCGCCGCTGCTCGACGACGACGTATTGCGCTCCCAACCAAAAAGCGAGGAAGACAAAAAGCGCATCGATGCCGAATTTCGGGAGCAGGTCGTCGACGAGTTGTCCGACGGCCGCCGCAGCGTCGATGAGATGCCCGGCATCGACGACGGGGGAAGCCCCCTTTTGTACCGGGCCCTTCGACCCCTGACCATCGACAGTGACGGCGAGGCGGTACAGATCGAATGCCACGATGCCACCGTGGAGGTCGACGTCGAACAAATCGCCTACGCCGAATTGATGGACGCCCCCCATCTCGTCGCAAAGGGGGTGTGGCGCTCCGAATATCCCCTGCTCGCCGGCCCGGTAGAGCTGATTCGCGGCACCGAATTTGCTGGCCGCACCCGCCAGGACTTCGTCGCCGTCGGTGAATCCCTGGAGCTCGGTTTTGGCCCCGACGACGCGATCCGCCTCCAGCGCAGCGTCGACGAGAAGAAGAGCCGCAAAAAGATCACCGGCCGCAAGCGCATGGATCGAAAGGTCCACCTCTATTTGAGCAATGTAAGCGGCGAAGAGCGCAGCTTCGAGCTCGTCGAACGGGTCCCGGTCAGCGAACTCGAGGAGGTGACCATCACCGTCGATGGACACCGCCCGGACCGCGACGGTTTCGTCCACATCCCCGTCACCCTCGCTCCTCGGGAAACCCGAAAGCTGAGCTTTCAATACCGCATCGAGATGCACGCAAAGGTGGAGCTCAGTGTGTAGCTGACCGTTGGAGACTCTCCCACGGTCTATCTATTTGAGGCGCCTGTACGACGGCGCGAAAGGCAATTTACGGGGTGCTTTCGATGGAGCGCACGGGGATTGTGAAATCTCGACATCGAATCCCCGCACCCCACCAACGGGACGAGATGTTCAACCCTCCAATTGTAGTTTCGACCCTCAAATAGACGATGGCTGATCGACCTCGTCCGTACAATGGCAGCATCCATGTTCCGACCGTTGCTTTTCGTCGGAATTGTGTATTTCCTTCGGTTGCTCGGGAGCTCAACGGTGGGTATCGCCGCTTGAATCCTTAGCCCTCATTTCTCACCAGATGGGGCCCGGGGCAAAACAGAATGTGCGAGACGACAGCTTGAGCAGCGCAGGCGATGCGCCGGGAGCGAAGCGACCAAGTACTCCTGGGGTGCAGCGCATCGT
>SKPJ01000038.1 GCA_007119595.1 Myxococcales bacterium | reverse complement strand
ATTCAGCGGTATCGTCAGCGTCGTCGAAGGGTCACCATAGCCAATGCCACGAGCATCAGCAGCCACCCCGTAGAGGGCCTGTGATCACCGCCGGTTGTGGAACATCCCTCATTGACCGTGATGTGATCGGGATCGTTATTGGCCGCAAAAAGGCCGAATTCGCTCTCCGGAACACCGACACCGTCGGTGTCTCCGCCATCGCCATCGACCTCGCCGTCACCATCTGCATCGTCGTCGTGATCGACGGGATCCGGGGTGTCGGGATCGTCGTCATCATCATCGCCGCCGATATCGGTGTCCGGGGGGGACGGGTCATCGGCTCCTTCCTCTTCGACCTCCACCGCCGGCTGATCGACCATGTCATGATGATCGGAGCTGGTCGTCCCACCGGTGCGCTCCTGGAAGTACAGAAAGTCAATATCGTACCAGCCGGAGTCGTCTTCCTCGATGGAGAGATCTTCGGGATGCACCAACAGCAGGCGCTCGATCGAACCGGACCAGTCGCGATGCTGACCGACGGGAACGACGACGGTATGGAATTCACTGTCGCCGGCTGATTCAAAACGAAGGGCTCGCTCGTCAGAAAACTCCTCATCGGCTCGCTTCCAGTACAGGACTTTGGAGTGGTTTCCGTCGTGAGAACGCACGCGCAGAACCATTTCGTCAAAGCGATCGGCGTCGATATTTGTCCACTCCGGAGACAATACAGAGGCCCCGGCCTGATCGGCCTTCATGGCCAAGGCGTCGTGGGAGGTATTGAGCAACAGCTCCTCGTAGTATTCACCGCCGATCCAACCCTCGAGATCTTCTGAATGTCCGGCCTGAAACAGCCATTCATGGGGGCTGAGAATGTCGATGCGCTGATAGGAACGCAATAGCTCGCCGAGGACATTGGTATCCGGATCGTCGCCGTAACTGCTCTGGGTGCCATACACGTCTTGGATATGATGCATCCAGGTCTGAATACCGGCTCCCGGATCGGGTTGAATACCGATATTATACTGGGTGGCTTTCAAATCGATGAGCACCCGCTTGGTTTCGTTTGGCGAAAAGGCATGCATGATCAACGTACCCTCCGTTCCCAGGGAGTCGGAGGCCGGGTTGTCCGGGTTGTCGTTGGCGTCGTTGATGACCCAGGTGCTCTGATCGTATTCGGGGTGGTCGGTCTCGATGACGTAGTCGGTGGCCTCCAATGCCAATTCATCAAAGGCATAGCCCAACGAGACTTCGCGGATCGGTTCGCTGGAGTGGTTGGTGACCAACAATTCGGCGGTGAATTCGTCGCCGGCAAATGCATCGGGAACCGAATCGCTGGTGCCCTGCTCGTAAAAATTGCTCAGACCGTTGACGGAGATCCTCAACTCCACGTCGTAAATTGAACTGGGATCGGGCTCCGGATCGGGATCCGGTGAATCTCCGTCGGAGGCGCGATTGATGATCTCGTCGAGCTGACCCAGGCCCTGATTTCCGGGGCACGCTGTCGTCTGTCCAGGCCATTCGCGGTGGCCGCGAACGGAGTCTCGATTCAGCGGCACGCCGTGGGTTTCGTGTACCCACTGCAAAATATTGGCTACATTTTCAATCTGAATATCTGGCGGGGTGGCGCTGGTATAATTGCCGATCATACTGATTCCGACATTGCCCCAATTTTCACCTCCCACATGAGCTCCCGGGCGGTTGGATCGGGAGCGTCCCTGCATGATCTCACCGGATTGAGCGACCACAAAATGATAGCCAATATCGCACCACCCGTTGGTATTGATCTGATAGCTCTGCATTCCCCTCATTCGGGCGTGGGGATCGCCGCCGTCGCTATCGGGGCTGGCAGTATGATGAATGCTTGCCCGGTAGGGATCGACGACGCTGTTGCAGATTTTGTCGGGATTGATGGCGCCCCATTGATGCCGAGATGTCACCATATCGCTGGGCGCTACGGCTTGTTGCACCGCTCTCAATTCGCCGTCGTCACCGATCGCCATCGGCGGCTGCTGTGGCTGGGCAATCAACGACTCCGCGCTAATGATCTCGTCGCGCACCGTGATCTCATCAAAAAATTCGATCTCCGCAAATTCGAGTCCCTGCGCTCCCTTCACTTCCACGCGCTGCACGGGCTCATCGAAGGTAATATGCCCGTTGTGCATCATCGCCTCGCTCCAATAGATCTCGACGGGCTTCCAATCCGAGGCATCTGCTTCGGTATCGATCGTGCGAACCGACAACCCGTCGACCGACAAGGCGTCGAGGCGAAAACCGATCTGCTGAAAAGCGCTGGGTGCCTCGAAGCGAGCGAGGCCATCGGCGGAGAAATACCCGGCCACATCATCGGCATCGAATAAGACCACCGTGTGCATTGCCTGATGGTCGGCATGGGCGCCGTCGACGAGATCGGGATAGTGCTGCTGGAAGACCCCATCCAACTGGGGAACTTCGCCGACGTCATCGGCATCCGGCGCATCCACACAGGCGACCACGAGCAGTGCGACCACGGCTACCAACACGACGACGCTGCGCTGTGTCATTTGTGTCCACCCTGAGCACCGGACATATTTACTCATTAATATTTTCACGATCTTCATCGTACCCACCTCGTTATCGGCTTGTCGATATTCGCTCACCATTGGCATTCTGTAGATACACCTATCTCATATCATATAGTACAGCATTCAATGAACGTGCCAACGACAACAATATCGTGGCATGAGCAACGCTCATCAATAGTTGGGCAAACTATCCCTCCCAGCAAAATGTACGTCGAAGTAGTACAGGGTGGGACATTTGACCACGCCACTGTGCCATATTGTCACAGCATGGATTCCCCGGGGAATATTGATTCCGCTCACCAGAGTCGCTATCCAAATGGGGTGCCGTACACAACGAGCCCTCTTTCCCCGCTTCTCTTGGTTTCGAGCCCGCCTCATGAAAAATCGGCTGCCCTTTTCGGACTCCATTCTACGACTGCTCTCCATTTGTATATCGGTGGTAGTCATCGTTTCCATCTCTGGTATCGGGTGCAGTAGCGCCGAACCCGAGGAGGAGGAACAGATCGAGGAGGAGGAAGAAGAAGAACAGGAGGAGGAAGAAGAAGAACAAGAAGAGGAGGAAGAAGAAGTCACGGACTTGGCCATCGAAGCCCCCGAGGACGGGGCGATCAAAAGCGAGTCCAGCGTTGTTATCGCCGGTAGTGCCGAAGGCGCCTCGGAGGTGGAGGTAAACGGCGAGACGGCGGCCGTGGAAGATGGACAGTGGGAAATCGAGCTGGAATTTGAGGATGGAGCGGTCACGGTCACAGCGAATACGGACGACGACGAGGCGAGCGTCGATTTTATCGTCGACACCACCGCCCCTGATTTCTTCATCGATACGCCCGAGCGGGGAATGGTCGTCGATGCCGAGGAATCGGAAGCTACAATCACGGTGGCGGGAACCCTGGTCGATCCCGGTCCATCGGGATTATTTGTCATCGAAATCGAGGGAGAGTTTGTCGAACCCGACCAGGAGGGATTGTTTGAGACGGAGGTCTCCCTCGAGGAAGGGCTCAACGTCATCACCGTCATGGTCCTCGACAATGCCCACAACGAGCGAAAGGAACGCCGCGCTCTGATCTACGGGCCATTGACCGACCCCAATGCCTCGATCGACAAGGCGGCGCAGGTCGATATCGACCACCCCGACGGATTGGGCGCCATCGCCGGCGTCATCGAGTCCTATGTCACCCCGGAGCAAATCAGAGAGTTTATCGACGCCGGTGACGACGCCGACCTGCCGGTGGACCTCGATGACATCGACTGGGAGGATCTGGACGTCGCCCTGACGCCCCATGACGGTTACCTGGAGATCGAGATAACCATTACGGACCTATTCATCAGTGGAGCATTTCAACTCAATGGTGGGGGAGATAGCAGCCAGGGTGAGATCGAGATCGGACATCTCAAGGTCTCTCTCGATCTGGTATTGAGTGCCGACGATGACAATCAACTCGACGTCGAGGTCATCGACGACGACGTGGAAGTCAGTGATATTACGGTCAATGTCGACGGCCAAGATCAAGAATGGGCGGAGCCGGTCGTCACGGGCGTTATCGTATATGCGTTTCACACCTTTATCGGGGACCTGTTGGAGGACAACCTATACGACCCCGATATTTTGACGCAGCAGATCGAGTTCTTGAATCGAACGATCGAGATCACGTTTTTGCTCGAGGAGATCGTGATCAGCTCCCGTGGTATAAGCGCCCGGCTGGGCCTGGAGTTTCCCGGCGATAAGCATCCCGATGTGCCCACCGTCGCCGGGGCACTCGATCGGCCGGCGAGCAACACTCCGGGCAGCTCCGTGGACCGATCCATTCTCTTTCACAGCACTCGCAGAACCTTCGACCGGGTGCTGCACTCGCTGTGGTATAGCGGTTTGATTCACCAGCAGTTCAGCAACGATGATCTGGCGGAGACGGATATTCCATTTGAGTTTAGTGCCGATGGACTGGCCAACCTGCTCGACAACCGAATCCGTGACATTCACGGAGCAGATACGCCCGCCGAGTTGCGACTTCGTCCCCTTCTGGCACCGGTGTTGGAATTTCGCTCCGACGGGGCCGGAGAAGTACACCTCGGCGACTTTCTGATCGACTTTTTGCTCGTTCCCGACGAATCAACGGAAACATTGATCCTCACCGTAGCGCTGCAGATCGTGTTGGAGGTGGGCTTCGATATCGGGGCTGAGGAGGTGGATTTTGACCTCGATGTCACCGCCGTGGGAGACGTCTCGGACGAGCCCCAGTTTGCCTTCGATCACCGCCGAACCGTGGGATTTTTCACGGATCTACTGGAATTGATTCCGGTTCTGGTTGGCGACGACCTTAATATGGAGGCCGAGACCTCGCTGGAGTGGGCTTCGATCACCAATCCCGACGTGGAAATCCACGGCGACGACGAGGACCGCATCACCGCCGGAATCGATATTGAACCAGTGGAGGAATTCATCGAAGACGACGACGTCGAGGCCGGCGATTGATCATTGCTCAATGGTCAGTCAGTCCGATGGATCGTAGCCCAGATACGGGGCCAACCATCTCTCCACGGTGGCGACCTCCATTTCCTTTCGACGAGCATAGTCAACGACCTGATCGCGGCCGATATCTCCGACGCGAAAATAGCGCGACTGTCGGTGGGCAAAATACCACCCCGAAACAGCGGCGGTAGGCGTCATGGCGAAACTGCTCGTCAGCTCAATACCCGTGGTCTGCCGGACATCGAGTAGGTCCCACAGTTTGGACTTTTCCGTATGGTCGGGACAGGCCGGATAACCCGGCGCGGGGCGGATTCCACGATACTTCTCATCGATGAGCTCTTCGTTGGACCACTGACCCTCTTCTTCGTATCCCCACTGACATCGAACCCGTTCGTGCAGGGCCTCGGCAAAGGCCTCTGCGAGCCGGTCTGCGAGCACCTTGAGCATGATCGCGCGGTAATCGTCGTGATCGGCTTCGAATTCGGCGAGCTTTTCCTCGATCCCGTGCCCGGCGGTGACGGCGAATGCACCGAGATGGTCGGCCAATTCGGCGTCGACGGGGGCGATAAAGTCGCTCAGACAGTGATGGCGTTGCTCATCGCCATGGCGCTTGCGCTGCTGTCGGAGCATGCACAATCGCATTAACCGGCGCTCCCGATCTTCGTCTTCGTACAATATGATATCGTCGCCGTCGGAGGCGGCGGGGAAAAAGCCCCACACGGCGCGGGCGGTCAGCCACTTTTCATCCACCAGTTTCTGGAGCATTGCCTTTCCCTCTGCGAAAACCTGGCGGGCCGCTTCGCCGTATTTTTCGTGATCCAAGACCTGCGGATATCGCCCCCGCAGCTCCCAGGCCACGAAAAAGGGAGTCCAGTCGATATAGGGCACCAATTCGTCGAGCGGCATCTCGTCGATGACGCGGCGCCCCACAAAAGACGGCTCCGGTCGATCGGCCTTTTCATAGGTCACTTCGCGCCGCTTTTGTCTGGCCTCTTCAAGGCTCAGAATTGGCCGGCTACCCCGTTGCTTGTAGACCCGCCGATCCCGCTTTTGACGCTGACGATATTGCTCGATGAAGTCGGCTCTTTCGACGGGATTGAGCAATTGAGACACCACGCCGGTCACCCGGGAGGCGTCAATGACGTGAACTGTGGCCCCGGAGTATTGGGGAGCGATTTTGATCGACGTGTGGCGCCGACTCGTCGTGGCGCCGCCGATCAACAGCGGCAGATCCATCTCTCTGCGCTCCATCTCTGTTGCGACTTGAACCATCTCGTCGAGTGAAGGGGTGATCAATCCGCTGAGACCGATCATATCGGCTTCGACTTCATCGGCGCGGCGCAGAATTTCATCGCCGGGGACCATCACCCCTAGATCGACGACTCGGTAGTCATTGCAGCCGAGCACCACACCGACGATATTTTTCCCAATATCATGGACATCACCGCGAACCGTGGCGAGCACGATCGTCGCCCGTCCACGGCTTTTTCCGCTTTCGTCGGTTTCGGACTCCATAAAGGGAAGCAGATATCCGACGGCTTTTTTCATCGCCCGAGCGCTCTTGACGACCTGTGGCAAAAACATCTTGCCCTCGCCAAAGAGCTCGCCGACCACGCCCATTCCGTCCATCAACGGGCCCTCGATGACGTCCAGCGGACGATCGTGAGCCAACCGGGCCTCTTCGACATCCTCCCCGATATGCTCGACGATTCCCTTTACCAGGGCGTGACTGAGTCGCGCGTCGACGGGCATTCCTCGCCATTGAGCTTCCTTTTTGGCCTCCTCTTCGTCGGCCTCGTAGCGATTGGCAAATTCCAACAGCCGTTCCGTGGCATCGTCGCGGCGATTTAAGATGACATGGAGGACCAACTCCCGCAGTTCGGCGTCGATTTCATCGAAGACCTCCAGATGGCCGGCGTTGACGATTCCCATATCGAGCCCGGCCTGGATGGCGTGGTACAAAAAGGCGGAGTTTACCGCCTCGCGAATCGCCGGCTGGCCGCGAAACGAAAAGGATACGTTGCTGACCCCGCCGATGGTCTTGACGGCGGGATATTTTTCTTTGATGGCCTCCACGGCCTCGATAAAGCCGCGGGCGTAGTCATCGTGCTCCTTCATCCCAGTGGCCACGGTCAGGACATTGGGATCAAAGATGACGTCGCGCTCGGGAAATCCCAGCTCCTCGGTCAATATGTGGTGGGCTCGGTCGACGATTCGCATTCGGTGATCGAGTGTGGTCGCCTGGCCCTCCTCGTCGAAGAGCATGATCACCACAGCGGCCCCATAACGCCGGATCAGTCGGGCGCGGCGCCGAAACTCCTCTTCACCATCTTTGAGGCTCAAGGAGTTGACGATTGCCTTTCCCTGTACGCATTGAAGACCGGCCTCGATGACCTCGAATCGAGAGCTATCGACCATGATGGGGATTCGAGCGATATCCGGTTCGGTGGCGATGAGTTTTAAAAAAGAGCGCATCACCTGCTCGGATTCGAGCATTCCCTCGTCCATATTGACGTCGAGGATATTGGCCCCGGCCTCGACCTGCTGACGGGCTACGGAGAGGGCCGTTTCGTAATCCTCGGACTTGATGAGGCGGCGAAATCGACGGGAGCCAGCGACGTTGGTGCGCTCGCCGACCATGGTGAAGTTGCTGTCGTCGCGCAAAATCAGGGGTTCAAGTCCCGAGAACCGACTCCATTGCATCGGCTCCGGCACCCGGCGGGGCTCGAAATTCCGGGCGACGTCGGCGATGGCCTCGATATGCTCCGGGGTCGTGCCGCAGCACCCGCCAACCATATTGAGCCAGCCCTGTTCGGCGAATCCCTGGATCGTCTCGGCCATGGCCTGTGGGCTCTCATCGTATTCCCCAAATTCATTGGGGAGACCGGCGTTGGGATAACAACTGACCGGCACGGGCACCCGGCGGGCCAGTTCCTCGACGAAGGGCTCCATTTGCTGGGGACCGAGTGCACAATTGAGCCCCACACTGATCGGATTGGCGTGTTCTACGGAGATCCAGAATGCCTCCAATATCTGGCCGGACAATGTCCGGCCGCTGCGATCGGTGACGGTCACGGAGATCATCACCGGAAGTCGCCGACCGATCTCGTCGAAGACATCTTCCATCGCCAACAAACAGGCCTTGAGATTGAGGGTGTCAAAGACCGTTTCGGCGAGCAGAATATCGACGCCGCCTTCGACGAGCCCCCGGGCCTGTTCGGCGTAGGCGCGGCGCAACTGCTCGAAGCTTATCGCCCGGTACATCGGTCGCTCCACATCGGGCGACATCGACAGGGTTTGATTCGTCGGTCCCATCGCTCCCGCGACAAAGCGAGGCCGTCCCGAAGTGGTGCGTTCCATCTCGTCGGCGGCCTCGCGCGCGATGCGCGCCGCTTCCCGATTGATCCGATGGCTGTGCTCTTGCAGCCCGTAATCGGCCAGCGAAACCCGCTGAGCATTGAAGGTATTGGTCTCGATGATATCAGCACCAGCCTGCAGATATTGGCGGTGAATTTTGGCGATAAGCTCGGGCTGGGTGATGGACAACAGGTCGTTGCATCCCTCCAACTCATCCGGGTGGTCGGCGAAGGCCTGGCCGCGAAAATCCTCCTGTTGCAGATCGAGACGCTGAATCATGGTCCCCATCGCTCCGTCGAGGACCAAAATCCTATCCCGCAGCGCTTCTTCGAGTGCCGAGCGACGTCCATCATCCATGTGCGCTTATCCTGTCTAGGTTTGCTACTGCCGGAGAAAACGAAAACGAGGCGCTGGCATTATAACCAGCGCCTCGTCGTTGTAACCCTCCCCGAAAAAAGGAGGTAATGAACAGCGAAAGGGTCAGCCAAAGGGACTGTCGCCGTAGTAGGGGTTATCGCCTGCGGAGTGGTCGGTGACATCGATGATCTCGTTGATGTCGGAGCCGAAACTCTCGCGCAACAGGCGTTCCACGCCCTGCTTGAGCGTCGCCGTTGAGGCAGCACACCCCTGACACCCGCCGAGCATCTCGATGTAGACGTTTTTGTCGAGGTAATCGACCAGTTGAATTTCGCCGCCGTGACTGGCGACGAAGGGGTTGATCTCGTCATCGATCAATTTTTGAATTTGTCGTCTCATCGCTCCTCAACTCCTTGCAGGATATTGGCAGTGCCCTCGTCCAACTATCGACCCTATAACGAACAGGACGCTGATTGCCAACATTCCAAGCTTAGAAGCGAAAGTTGGCGCCGGCCATGACGGCCAGGATATTGAATCCCTCGTCGGCGAGTACCCGGGTAAACCGCGCTTGCACAAAGGGCTCGATCTGGGCGTCGAGATCGATGGCCACTCCGGCGACTCCATTGATGCCGAAATCGGTCTGGTTGTCGAAATCGTCTATCAGCGTCAGATTCAGGGCTACTCCGGGGCCGACATAGGGCTCCACCGGTGCATCGACGTCGAATTGGGCCAGGATGTTGAGATCGATCTGGATGAGATTTACGCCCTCGGCATCGAGAAATGGATAGATGACCGCTGCGGGATTGATGACCACGTCGATGGACTCGTCGGCCTCGATATAAAAACGAGCATCCAGTCCACCGATAAATTCCATGTCCTGGCCATCTTCAATGCCCAGATCCAAGCCCAGGATAAGTCCAACCCCTACGGGGCCTTCATCGTCGACGACGGGAGCCGGAGGAGCTGGCTCCTCGGGTTGCTGGGCAAAGGCGTTGCCCACAGTGATGGCTAGACCAAGGGTTAGCACACACAGTGAGATCAACAGGTGGTGTAACCAGTTCACAATTCCTCCTCTAATCATTTAAAAGTTGAAAGACCCACTACCATACACAGAGCGGGACCTTATTCACCGCATTCGAGGTGACAATAAATAAACGCGGCCTAAGCCCAGAGACTTCGGTCTCAGAGCTCGAGTTTTAGCCCCATCATCACACTGGTGTGCATCGTGGACCCGAAGACATTGGTGAACCGGGTCATTCGAACCTGTCCGAAGCCGTCGAACCCCTCGTCGATTGAAAACCTCAGGCCGGCGACCAGAGGGTTGAAGAGTCTTTCGGTCTCCGTATTTCCTCCGAATTCCCCGGAGGCGCGATCAAGCCGCATCACGGGCCCCAGGCCACCATAGACTGACAGATGCGGAACCACGGTATATTTTGCGAGGAGATTTGCGTCGAGTTGGAACGAATAGGTCACACCAGTGGTGAAATAATAGCCCAGGGCGGGATTGATGGTCAGCGCGAAACCGGAAGCGATATCGGGGAGATCGAAATTGATCCGCGTGTCGACGCCCATAAAAAATTCGCCGTCGTACGTATCGAGATCATACCCGATAAACCCTCCCACGGTGGCACCGGCCTGGCTGTAGGCATCGTCGAGCTCCGTTTTTTCACCGGCTTGCGCATGCAAAGAAATGCAAAACAACAACAAAAACGTATTTATTAACAACAGGTTATGCGCCCTGAAAGGATTCACAACAGTTCCGATTTACTTCAGGAGAATGGCTACTTCGACCATCATACACCGCCCGTTGCGGAGATGCTACGACAACCGCAGGCTGCCTTGGAATACGGCGTATTTAGCAATCTACACCTCACTCTGCTCAATTATCTATCAAAACAGTGACAACTAGGGATTGACGACCGCAATGAGCCGGTGGTAGACGGTCGGTATCTTGTTGATTCGCGCTTCTAGAGATGCGCGAGTAGTTCGTTGGTATTTGTTTTCTCTTAATCTTGAGGTGTTGTATGTCGCGTTCACACAAATTTTCTGTACTGCTGGCCGTTCTCGTATCGTTGTGCCTGGTTGCATCGACGGCTTTTGCCCAAGATGACGATGGCAAGCCGACGGCTCTTGAGGCTGGCACCCATGCCCTGTCCTTTGGGTTTCCCGGTGGTGGTTCGGCCGGCTGGGGTGGTCAGCTCTCGGGAATGCCGACCTTTGCGTATTTCCACAATTTCGATCCCCAATTTCAAGCCGGTGCCGGTGCCATAGTGATGTACGACGATGATATCGCGTTTGAAATCACGCCGACCGGTAAGTTCTTCCTGTCCACCACCGAGCAGGTCGTGCCCTATCTTTTCGGTAGCGTCGATCTTTCTTACGACGGAAACGACTTTGACGTCGGTATCGGTGCTGGCTTCGGTGCCGAGTATTTCTGGATTCCCCAGTTCAGCATCGGCGCCAACTTCGGTATTGCCCTGCTCGACCGTACCGGTGCTGACTTCACTACCTTTGTCAGCGGCATGAACGCCAACTTTTATTTCTAAGTTGGTCCGATAACGAGCAGCATATGGCCGGCGAGTCTTCTTCGACTCACCGGCCATTTTTTGTTGTGGCGTCCCACCCACAAGCCTTCCCAAATTCCGCGCGCGAATTGCCTCGGCCTTCACGAACAACTACCGTAGTGGTCTCGATACCCAGTGGTTTCCCAGCTTTCGATGATCGAATTTTTCTTTTGAGGTTCTGTCATGGTTCCCATCTCTCGAATCGCATTCGTCGCTGCACTGGCCTTTGTGTTGGTGGCCTGTTCGGACTCCGCCGGAGATGTCGACGGGGACCCTGAGGAAGATGCAAACACCCAGGAAGAAGCCAATAACGAGGAAGAAGGCGGAGAAGGCGAAGAAGACGAAGAGGAGAATGGGGATTCCAACGATGAAGAGCCGGAGATCACGTATTACGACGACGTGCGGCCCCTGATGAACGAACACTGCGCAGGCTGCCATTTTCCCGGTGAGGGGGCGCCGATCGACCTACACACCTACGAGGACGTCCAGGCCACAGCTTCGCTGTCCCTGACCTATATGGAGAGCGGCGAGATGCCTCCGTGGCCACCGGACCCGCAATGCCGAGAATTCCAGGATCAGCGTGTGATGCCCGAAGCCGATATCGAGACGTTTCGGCAGTGGGTGGACGCCGATACACCAGCAGGCGAAAAACCGGACGATTACGAGCCCTTCGATGTACAACCGCCGCCGGAGCCCGATCTGCGGGCCGCCATCTTCGACGCTCCCTATGAACCGCGCGAGGATCTGAACGACGAGTATCGCTGCTTCTTATTGGACCAGACCTTTGAGGAGGATACCTACGTGACGGGAACTCACGTGGAGACCGGCGGTGTGGAGGTCATTCACCACGCCAATATCTTCTTGGTCAATCCCTTCCAGATCGACACCGTGGAAGAGCTGGAGAATAGCGAGTCCGAGGCCGGTTACCCCTGTTATGGCGATCCGGGGTTTGCGAGCATTGATTTGATCGGCGCCTGGGTCCCCGGTGCTCAACCGATCGAGGTTCCCGAAGATTCGGCGGTGATCATTCCCGCCGGAAGCCGGTTGGTCATGCAGACCCATTTCAACACGGTATTCGCCGATCCAGAGCCCGTTCAGCCGGAGGTCACGCTGTATACCCGAGAAGATCCGCCGGATTACCAGGTTCGCGGAATGCCCTTTGCCAATATGGACTTTCTCATTCCCGCCGGCGACAGCGAATCGGTCCATGTGGAGACCTACCGAAATAGTACGGGCGATGCGTGGACCGTACTCGGCGTCGCTCCCCACCTACATGCCCTGGCGAGCCACGTGCGAGTATCGATTTTGCATGAGGACTCCGAGAGCTGTCTCATCGATGTGCCCGATTGGGATTTCAACTGGCAGCAGGCGTATCGATTCGCCGATGACGCCTGGGTAGATGTCCAGCCGGGAGATCAAGTCGAATTGACCTGCACCTTCGACAATTCGCCGGCAAATCAACCCATCATCGATGGTGAGCGCCAGGAACCGCGCGATGTGACCTGGGGCGGGCGCACTGTCGACGAGATGTGCATGACCTTTTTGGTGGTCAGTGAACCCTATGAACCGGGCGAGGATGGCGAACAACTATGCGATGCATTCAACGAGTGCCACGCAGAGTGCGAAGATCCCTACGGCGTGGGGTGTATCTTCAACTGTGGAAGTCTGGAAAACGACTGCGGCATCTGCCTACTCGATGGGGCCCAGGGTTGCGCCAATCTATACTGTCCCGACGAACTCGATGAGGCTACGCCCTGCCTGGTCAGTTGCGCCCTCGGAGCCCAGGGCGGCGGCGATATTGATGGCTGTCTAAACGAGGAATGCCCGGAAAAACGGGATGCCCTCGAGGAGTGTATCCGGCCCCGCATCGAGGGCGGTATGTGCAATGATTATCTCACGGATTGTAATATTGAATTGTAGACGCCTCGAAGCCAGATGAATGACACGAAGTGGGGGGAGGTACGGGAATGGGGCCTCGTGCTTAGATTTAAATTCTCAAATCCATCCAATTATTCGGGGGATGATCGTTGATTTCTACACCTTTCGAACCGCCTATATCCGGTGAGGGATAGGGCAATCGCGATCATCGATGGGGTCGAGATGACAGCACCAAAACATCTGTTATTTCCGGTGGAGACGATCAACCGCGAGCTCGACTATCGACTGGCGCTGGCCGTGATGGCCGCCCGTCGGGACAACCGGATCTATATCGGGCTTCACGAAACCCTGATGCGCCTTGCGCGGCGCATTCACGGTGGCGTGTATTTGGGAAAAAACGCGATCCGTCCCCATGCAGCAGATGTCCTTGGCGACTACCACCAGCTCAAGGAACGGGGCTTTGTCTTCGTTCACCTCGACACAGAGGGAGCGGTGTATCCCGGTGGGGAGACGAGATGGCGCAAGATCTTGAATCAACGCCTCGACCCCCGCCACCTCGACTGCGAGGACTACGTCTGTACGTGGGGGGATTTTCAGCGCGACGTGTATCGCGAACTCGATCCACTATGTGTGGACAATATACGCACCACAGGCCATCCGCGCTTCGATCTGTACAAAGAGGGTTGGCGCAGCTTCTACGGCGACGACGCAGTCCAACTGCAACAGCGCTTTGGGGACTTCATCCTGATCAATACCAACTTCACCCACGCCAACAACAAGATGGGCACGGATTTCGTATTCAGCAGGGTCAACGGATTCCAACCCGGCGATCTGGAGAGCCGTCTCGACACGGTGCGCGATTGGGCCTATATGAACGCCCAACTCAGCCATTTTGTACGGCTCGTTCATCGACTTCAGGGCACCTTCTGCGATATTTCCATTGTGGTACGCCCCCATCCCACCGAAGATCCGAGTTTCTACAGCCAGGCATTTCGCGATCTGTCCTCGGTTCACGTCCTTCACGAGGGGCCGGTAGGACCCTGGTTATTGGCCAGTCGGTGTATGATTCACGATGGTTGCACGACCGGGGTCGAAGCCTATCTGAGCGGTGCTGAGATCATCAATTATCGCGCCGTCGACGATGCGAGCAGGGACTTCTTTTTGCCCAATTTATTCGGCGTTCAATGCACCAGTGAAGACCAGGTCGTCGATCGCCTTCGCAAAGTGCTCGGCGCCGGGGCGACTCCCCCATTCAAAGACGGTGACGAAGGCGCCAAGCGTGACGTCGATCCCCGAGCTCATCGCTTGTTGAGCAACTTTCAGACCCCGTCGTTTCCGGTATTGCTCGCGGTCCTCGACGAGGCCCAACAAAAGGTTTCCCATACGGCCTCGCCGCCGGCTGTGGCCCTGCGCACCGAGGAGTCGCTCTACGAAGCGCTGGAGGGCGCCAAGAGTTTGCTGCGCCCCCTCTCCCGGCGTCATCGGCACGCCGCCGAATATTCGCGCAACAAATTTCCGGGCCTCGATGCCGAAGATGTGCGGCGCCGCCTGCACAGACTCCAGCGCATCACGCGACGACGCGTCAAGCACCGGGTCCTAAGCCGGGGCCTGATGGTGGTGGAGTTGCTGAGCGGCTAAGCAAAAGTTATCGAACCAATTCCCAGCTCAGCGGCGTACCGCGCCGCAGGTTACGAGCTGCTCTTCGCCCCACCACCTCTGAAAAATAGCGGGGGTGCAATCCATGCCCGGGACGGATAGAACGTGTATTCCGTGGCGTCAGCGGCTCACCCGCCTCCACATCATCGACAATAAATAGAGAGCGGCGAAGTCGGCGGTTCTTTTTTTGTCCCTCGGTCAGTCCATAGCAGATATCGCCCATCGACTGCTCCGCCCGGCGGATGGCATCGACCATCGCCTTGAAGCCCCGTGGTTCCATCGAAAAGGCGCTGTCCGGCCCGTCCTTGTCTCGCGACAACGTCAGATGTTTTTCGATGACCGCAGCGCCGAGCACCACGGCGGCCACCGGTGCCGTCGAACCCAGGGTGTGATCCGAGAGTCCGGCAGGGACTCCGAAGGACTGCGCGAGATGCCGAATGGTGCGCAGATTGGCCTCTTCGATCGGCGCTGGATAGGCACTGGTGCACTTGAGCAATATCAGTTGTTCATTGCCGGCCTCCCGGATGGTCCGCACAGCCCGATCGACCTCGGCAAGGCTCGCCATACCGGTGGATAGAATCACTGGCTTTTTCTGTTCGGCGATATATTTTAGCAGCGGTAAATCGACGAGTTCAAAGGAGGAGACCTTGTAGGCGGGGACATTCAAATTGGCGAGAAAATCGACGGCGGTCATGTCAAAAGGGGTTGAGAAAAAGACGAGACCCCGCCGTTGAGCGTGCTGTTGAAGCGCATCATGCCAGCCCCAAGGCATCGCCGCTGATTCGTAGAGTTCGTAGAGCGTCTGCCCCTCCCAAAGAGTTCCCTGGCCGATCCAGAAGTGCTCCTCGTCACAATCGATGGTGATCGTATCCGGCGTATATGTCTGCACCTTGATGGCGTCGGCACCGGCCGCCGCTGCGGCGTCGATGATTCGCCGGGCGCGGTCGAAGTCCTGGTGATGATTGGCCGACATCTCGGCGACAATAAAGGCCGGTTCTCCGGTGCCAATCCGGCAATCTCCGATCTCGAAGCCACTGTTCCTACCCATTGGAATCCCCCATCTAAAAAAGTATCTAATCCGTCGTAGTTGGGACGTTAAAAACCGTGCATCCCACCGATCGAGTTTCTCAACATAATCCCTCCGTATGCGCTGAAAAGTTTCATTTGCGACTTTGTTTTGGAAGGAGCATCAGCAGTGTCAATGCATATAGCGGCATCATCGGCACCCGATAGCGCGACAGGGTACCGAGGTTGGTCGTCCCCAGACCGACGCCGAGGCTAAACAGAAGTATGAAGACCACACAAAACATCAGCACCGGTGAGGAGCGAAGTACTCGCCAGGTCCCCCGCACGCCGCGCAGCCACAGAATTCGGACCCACAGCACGGCGATCGCCGTGGTCTCCAATCCGTTGATGACGGCGACCACGTTGTGCGCCTCAAAGATAAAGGGCCGAAACAAGGAGGTGACAATCGCCACCGGTGCAAACCCCAATTGCCCGAGCAATGAAGTCTGGGTGGGATCGCCCATGACATAGTTGGACCCGCCGCCGACGCGTTGGCCCTGATATTGAAGATTGGCCGTCTCCTCTGCCAGTTGGCCAAAGGAGTACTGCGGAAAGAGTTCGCCGAGTCCGATCATCCCGAAGACGGCCACCGCACAGCCCCCCAACAGATAAAAGGGCTTGCTCGCGATCGCCACGGAACCGCTGGTCGACATGGAGTGGCGCCAAAACCACCAGACACCGGCCGCCACGGTCAACGGAAAGAGGACGTAGCTCTTCGAGATCGCCACCAGCACTCCCCCGGTGCCGACCCAGAACAGCGACGGCAGACGCTTTTTTCGCACAATCCAACAATGCAAGCCCCAGATAATCCAACCCATCCCGGCGATGGCTACCGCCTCCTTGACCACACCACTGGTCCAGAATACGGCGGAAGGTACCAATAAGATCGCCACCAACAATCGCCGTCGGTAATGCAATGGGAAATGCCGCCGAAAGGCGACGTAGATTCCGAATTGCCCGGAAAAAGCCAGGAGGCTAAAGGCGATGGCCGTGCCGTACTCGGAACCGCCGCTGACCAGCATCACCAGACAGGTCATCCCGGTGATACTCGTGGTGGACGAGCCGATATGCCCATAGATATTGACCGGAAGTTCGACGGGGTATTGAAAGATCAACCGGACGACTTCCGGGCCCCACCGGCCGGGATCGTCGACGATATATTCGCCGAGTAATTCCCCATAGTGGTAGTACATCTGGACATCGCCGCGACCAAAGTAGTTATAGGTCAGCCACAAAAGTACAAAGGAGCTGACGATATGACCCCAAAAACAGATCCAGACGCAATCGCGATCGCGGGGCGGAACACGGTGGATGATCAGCGCCACACCGATCACGCCGACCGCCGTCCACAAGATACTGGCAATCACCTCGTTCACTGCTTCCCCTCGGGTATGCTCGAAGTATCAAGCAGGCGTCCTTTCCCGGTCACCACAGCCGAAAATGCCCCCAGTCGATCTCGGGCGCCGGAAGGTGTGGCTCAAAAAAGTATCCGTGCCGCGAATACACACCGTGGAAGTAGATAAAATCCCCCCCGAAAAAGTTGTCCGGTATATCTGCGCCGAAGGTATCACCGTCGATCTTTTCTTCGTTGAGACCGTCGCGCACCTCTCGAATGCCGTAAACCGACCCACCTTTGTCGACACCGAGGAAGGGTTCGACGGACTCCACGACCATTTCTCCGCGGGACGTCTCGACCACAGATAGAGCGTGACTTCGGATGCCCGGCCGAAGGTAATCCCACAGCCGTTGTTGGCGCTCGTAGATCGCGACGCGCCAGATATTGAATCCGTAATGACGCAGCGTCTGCTCGATGAGCATCGCTCGGTCATAACAACTTCCGTAGCCCCTGGCTGCGTAGTCTTGCGCACGGTGTCGGGTGACCCCCTTCTCAAACGCATCTTTGGTGCTCGGAAAGTTCTCGAAGACCGTGGTCTGAACAGTCTCGACACACTCCAATTCGGCATGGAAGCCATCGACGTCTCCACAGGATTCGTCGACATTCAATTGAGCGATGACTGCTCGGTCCCCATCGCTGACCTTCGTATCGACCCCATTGGCGACGAGCAGTGCAAAAACCGCGATCAGAGCTGCGGCAAAAATCCCGGCGCTGCCGGGCCAGATCAACCGACGAAATCGCCTCCCCCAATGACCTCCCATATTTCCCCCTTTTAGCATCCCGCTATTCGCTTGCTCCGGTGTTTAGGCAGCCCCCTGTTGAGCGCGAGAATAGACGAAGTGAACAGCTCGTTGTTGCTGATACGAAGCCTCACCCAGACAATGAAATTGCAGGCTGCGAAAGAGATTTAGCGACGGCTCGTTGTCCGGCTTGATATAGGCATGAAAGGTCCGTATCTCTTCGGGCGCCGAGTTGAGAACCGACCGCAGTAGCAACCACCCAAAGCCCCCCGATCTAAAATCGGGATCCACACTGATACTGATGACGGCATGCGACGACGGATCGACTTCCAGTCGCACCTGTCCCAGCGGTCGGCCATTGCGTGTCTCACCGATGTAAATATGGGTATGGTCATCCCTCAATTTGTCGGCAAACCAACGCCGGTGGTCGGACCAGGGAATAGGCTCTTGATCAAATGCCAGTTGGCGCACCACAGGCTCATTGGCCCACCGCCACAACAAGCGGCAGTCTGCGCGCTCACATCGGCGAATCCGCAACATCTTGCCCTTGAGGCTTCGAACCACCCGATGGGCCCCTCGCCCGTCGATACGCCGTCTTGCGCACTGCGCAGCCTGGCGCCGCAGCTTCACATCCTGGAGCTGTTCGAGCCGCGACCCGATGGCGGCACCATCGATTGGACTGTCGAATGCGAAATATCCCGGAATCCGGGCCAACTCGGCGGCCACCGGTCGTTGGTTGTCCGCCACCGGGATCACCAGCGCCGGCAATTGCATAAATAACAGCTCGGAGCACAAGCCGCCCGCCGTCGCAATCGCCACGTCGGCCTCAGCCATTAGATTGGCGACGCGATCGACATGTCCATGAAAGCGAAATCGCTGATTCGCCGTCGCCACCAGGTCGGGATCTGGCGGCTGGACACCGACCACGTCGACCTGCACCGATGGGTCCAACAGGCCGCCCAATTTCTCCACGACACGGTGCATCGAATGTTTCGGATCGGCGCCACTTAGGACCAACAGCCGTTGGACGACATCGCGAACCTCGCGGGTCCACCCCCGCCACTCGTCGAATTGAGGCCTGAGCAATGAAAAACGCGGTCCCAAAAGCAATTTCGACGCAGCAATGCCGGTATATAAATCGGCATCGGCGTATAGATTCTGGTTCAACACCAGATCGGCGCAATCGTAGTCGCCGCCCCGATCATCGATGCATAAAAGCGACGCCTGGAGATCGTCGAGGTCATCGCGAAGTGAGAGGCGAAACGACTCCTCGAAAGCGTAGCCGTCGAGGATGACCCAATCGGCGTCGAGCATGGCGGCGATCTGGCTCGACATCTCCCGATCTCGCGAGGAGCCACGGACGGCGTCGATGCAATGCATGGCGAAATTGCGATCGGCAATACAGCGGGCCATTCGAGGCGATAGATCCGTGGAGGCAAAATGCACGCTCATCCCCTGCTCTCGGGCCTTCGTCGCCAGGGCCAGACAGCGCATCACATGACCGGATCCGATGGTCTCGTCAGCGTCGGCGCGGATCAATAGGTTCATATTCTCGCCTGTTTTTGGACAATATCATCGTTGATCTCGACCCAATCGGGATGTCGCTCCACGACCCGCAAGATCTCCGGGAGTTCGAAGCGCGGACGAGTGGCGTACAACGCGTCGTAGATTCGGCGGACAAGCTCGAAGTCCGGCTCGGTATCCACGGTCCATCGATAGAGCGGATAGGCTCGACGGGCCCGCACACTCAGGAGTCGAAATTCACCGGGACAGGTGTAGATCGGCACCGTTACGTGTTCCCGTTCACTTGCTGAACGGGCGCGGCGGTGGGCTCGCCGCAGGGTTTCGATATCGAAGACCTCGGTGTCGAGGCCCCGGGGAAAGGTTCGCTGCAGCGTATTGCTCGCGTAGTCGATGTCGCCATTGGCTCCCAGAAAGGCGCGGAGTACGTCAGCACTGACGCGAGGCGACAGGAGCGGACAATCGGCGGTCAAGCGCACGATCACCTCCGCCCGGTGTCGGGATGCAGCATCGACGAAGCGCCGCAGAACGTCGTCCTCCGGCCCGCGTACCACGGGTGCATCCAGCACGGATTCGACGTACTCCACCAGCGATCGCTCGCCGGGGCGCCGGGAGGTGGCCACGGCCACCTCATCGACTCCGTCGATTCGACGGGCCCGCTGGACAACGTGATGAATCATGGGCCGCCCACAGAGGGGACGCATCACCTTGTTGGGAAGTCGGGTCGAACCGGTACGTGCCTGGATGATGGCCACAACCTTCATCACAGCACATCCCTTACAGCCCGGCGCACACGGCTTATCACCGCCTGCACCTCGTCGTCGGTCATGGCCGGAAAGAGGGGAAGGGAGACCGCCCGCCGATAAAAGTCCTCGGCCCTCGGACATAGGCCGGGCTCATACCCCAGCGAGCGGTAATAGGGATGTAGATAAACCGGTCGATAGTGGACCTGAACACCCAGGCGAAGCTGTTGCAGGCGCTCGAAGAACGGACGACGTCTCTTCGCATCCTGTACCCGCACTACAAATAGATGCCATCCCGACTCCACCTCTTCGTCGACCACGGGAAGCTGTAGCTCATCGATGGACGCAAAGGCCTCCATATAGCGGGCGGCGATTTGACGTCTTCGAGCGACGTGATCGGCCAGGCGCTGAAGCTGACTGCGACCCAGAGCGCATTGCATGTCGGTGATCCGGTAGTTGAAGCCCAGGGCGTGCATCT
Organism: Myxococcales bacterium; assembly: GCA_007119595.1. Classification (GTDB taxonomy): domain Bacteria; phylum Myxococcota_A; class Bradymonadia; order Bradymonadales; family Bradymonadaceae; genus SLJM01. The sequence continues at coordinate 6,291 of SKPJ01000038.1, read as the reverse complement.
CGTAATGCCAGGGCCCCTCGTCATCGACCATTTTGTTTTGGTCTCTCGTGATTCCGTGGGTCCGAAACTCCTCGATGAGTCGGGCATGGCGGTCGTCATCGGTCAATACGGCTCCGCCCTCGCCGCAGGTGATGGGTTTGACGGGGTGAAAACTCAGAGTCGTCAAATCGGCGAGCGTTCCCACATCTCGGCCCCCCCGGCGCGCTCCCAGCGAATGGGCGGCGTCGGCGATGACCGTCAAATCGAAGGGTTCGGCGACCTCAGAGATGGCGTCGTAATCGGCGGGATGTCCGGCATAATCGACGGCGACGATGGCCTTTGTGCGATCGCCGATACAGGCTTTTGCGGCCTCCGGATCGAGGCCCCCCGTGTCGGGATCGATGTCGGCAAAGCAGACCTCACTTCCCACATACAGAGCGGCGTTGGCCGTGGCCGCAAAGGTCAACGGCGAGGTGATGATCTGATCGCCCTCGCCGAGCCCGGCGACGTGATAGGCGGCGTGGAGTGCGGCGGTTCCCGAGTTGAGGGCCACCGCCCGGCGTGCGCCGGTGGCATCGGCCAGATCCGATTCAAAACCGGCTATCTCGGGCCCGGTGGTCAGCCAGTCGCCGCGCAGCACACGAGCCACTGCTTCGATGTCCGGCTCCTCGATCCACTGGCGCCCGTAGGGAATGAAATGTTGTGGCGATAGGGGTCGATTCATGCCACCTGGCCTCCCGAACCAAGAGATTGGAAGCGGGACACAATCTGGCGGATCTCGGCCGGGGTCAGCCATTGCTCGTTGGTATCGGAGCTGTAGCGAAAGTGGCTTTCCACCTCCTCGCCCTCTCGCCGGGCCCACTCGCCATTGCGTCCCCACCACGGAAATTGGGGAGCGATGACGTAATAATTATTCATCTCCAGCGTATTGCGGGCATCGTGCTCCGAGATCATGACCTCGTGGACCTTTTCACCGGAGCGAATGCCCACAAATTCCAGTTCGCAGTCGGGCCCGATACTGCGAGCCAAATCGACGATATTCATACTCGGTATTTTGGGAACGAACACCTCGCCCCCCTTCATTCGGCGAAGGGAGTCGATGACGAATTGCACGCCCCGCTCAAGGGTGATCCAAAACCGGGTCATCTCGGGATGGGTGATCGGCAACCGCCCCTTTTTTCGATGCCGCAAAAAGAAGGGAATCACACTGCCCCGGCTGCCGATGACATTGCCGTAGCGCACCACGGAAAAACGGGTCGGTTTATGACCCACATAGGCATTGCCGGCCACGAAGAGCTTGTCGCTACACAGCTTGGTGGCGCCGTATAAATTGGTGGGATTGCAGGCCTTGTCGGTGGACAATGCGATGACCCGTTCGACGTCGCAGTCGATGGCGGCCTCGATGATATTCTGGGCCCCCAACACGTTGGTCTTGATGGCCTCGAAGGGGTTGTACTCGCAGGCCGGCACCTGTTTTAAGGCCGCGGCGTGCACCACAAAATCCACTCCGTCAAAGGCCCGGCGCAACCGGGCTCCATCGCGCACATCGCCGATAAAAAACCGAAGCCTCGAATCATCTCGAAACACCGGCATCTGCCGCATCTCCGATTGCTTTAGTTCGTCGCGACTAAAGACCAGACATCGCTGGGGATTGTGCTCGGTGAGTACGGTCTCAACGAATTTTTTCCCAAATGAGCCCGTACCGCCGGTCACAAGAATGGACTGTCCCTCAAACATTGCTACCTCCCCCACCGCTGGTTTTTTACGACTGTTGCGAAAAGCCCCTGCTCGCCATACCGGCCTATCCTACAGATGCTATTCCAAAAGCTAAGATCTCATGGGACCGTGACAAAATTTCCGCTCGTTGAACGATCCCGCTACCGGGGCTCGTCAAGCACCTCCAGAAGTCCCTCCTGCACCAATGTATTGGCACGGGCAATACAGGTGGCGGCATCGACACCGAATTCATCGGCCAACGCGATGAGATCGCGCCGGCCGTCGGCGTAGGCCAAGAGATCTCGCATCAGGCGCACATCGCGTTGCTTCAGAGCCCCGTCGCGGGTGCTCAGGGTGGGATATAATCCCCGTTTTCCGAGTTGCGGCTCGCAGCGCACGGTGGTGCGATAGATCCGATTATGCTCCAGTAAATGCAGGCATTTTTTTAACGCGCAATAAGAGCCGTCCAACCCGGCCGGCGAGATCAGGGACAGATCGTCGTCCGAGGTATGGTATTCCGGGTATTCGCCAAATTTTGAGCGCATCAAAAGGGCCACCGGAAGGTCGACGCCGACACTGCAATACTGTCGCTCATCGCTTCCGCGCTCCAAAAAACTATACCGTTCATACTCCTCGCATTGGTGCTCCAGAACATGGCGAATCACCCGATCGGCCAGGGTGTCTGCCCGGCGGGAGGCCAGATAGGAATAGCAGCTCTCATCGCCGACGCAGGTGACCACGAAGCCGGCGATGGTCCGCTGTTTCATGCGCTGTAAATGGCGACTCAAATATACGATGGACCCGATGCTCTCGGGCACGAAGATGATGCGATAGGTCAATCGCCGATCGGAAAGCGACGACAGCCATCGGGCCAGCGCCGTGGTCACCACGGGACCGGAGAGCTCGTTATTGGCCATCGACGGGTGGCAGATATAGGTCGACAACAGTACCTCTTCGCGCTGTCGCCCCGGTAATATCAGCTCACCATAGGACAGAGAACCGGGGGCCAGGGTGCTGTCGATATAGACCCGGTATGGGCCGGGCTCCAGTTGTTGTCGCCGCCGATGAGAGATGCAAAACCCCCAGCGTCGCTCGTAATAGGAGGTCACGTAGGGAATCGCCTCCGGTCTCTCGGGAAGCGAATACAGATGGTCTTGCAATTCCTCGAGCCCCACCACCCGATCCACGGGCGCCGAGTAACCGAGGACGTGGAGATTGTGGTCGTCTAAATCGATGATCTTTTGGCCCGAGGGACCCTTGATCCAGGCCTGGTGTACGTTCCACTCGTCGGGCACCTCCCAGTCGAAGGCCGGTGTCCCCGACGGCACCTCATGGATCGTCATCGACGGCATCAACTGCTGAAGATATCGCAGCGTCTTTCGCGTCCCCTCGCCGGTGATGCTGCGGCACAGCGGAAATAATTGATTTGCCCAACCGTACATCTGCCATCCGATCGTCGCTGCATTTTGCGATGGTCGTGACATCACTTCCCCCCTTTGGGTAGAGCCGTCAGCCCCATTGAAGCCAGATCAATCGAGCGTCACCGGAGATCTCACTATCCACAAATATGGAACGGCTGACGCGATTGACCAGCTGCAGACAAAAGTTGGTGGAAAATATCCCCTTCGCAAAAAAGCCTCGGCCTACATTTTGACTCGCCCGAAGATGACGAATGAGAAATATTGTTTATGGTTAATACAAGCCCAATTCGAATAGGATGGGGTGAATCGCGCGAAAACTCCGCGTCGTGCCGGTCTTTCGTGATTTTCGACAATTCAGGGGGCATTATAATGCATCGACAATGGTGGGCTGTTGTATGGATTTTACTCTTCGCTCTGAGCACTCTCACAGCATGTAATGGCAACGGCGGTGACGAGGAATGCCAACCGGAATCAGAGGATGAATTATGCGCTGATTTCACCTGTGGGGCGATGACGCTGGTCGATCGATGCGGTGATGAGCGCACCGTGGAGTGCGGCAGTTGTAGTAGCGAGGAAGAGTGCATCGACAATATGTGCCAATGCCCCGGAGAGTCGGAGCAGAAGCTATGCGATGACTTCGCCATGCAATGTGGCTCGGCGACCGTACTCGATCGATGTGATGACCAGCGCGACATCGAGTGCGGAAGCTGCACCGATCCGACGCAGGATTGCATCGATAATCTGTGCGTCTGCGAGCCCCCTTCGGAGGCGCAACTATGCGACGACGCGGGGTTTCAATGTGGAACGTCCACCGTCGTCGATGAATGCGGCGACGAGCGCTCCATCGACTGTGGTGAATGCGCCGACGCCGAGGTCTGCACCGACAACGCATGTCAATGCGAGGGAGAAACACAGGGGGAGTTATGCGAAGAGTTCGATATTGAGTGCGGTTCGACGACAGTGACCGACCAATGCGGTGATGAGCGCTCCATCGACTGTGGCGAGTGCAGCGGGCCCGGCGTTTGCTCCGACAACGTATGCGAGTGCGAACCGGAGTCGGACCAAGAATTGTGCGGTGACCACTGCGGCGAAACGGAGGTCACCGACCGATGTGGCGACGAGCGTGTCGTCGACTGCGGCCCATGCCCCGAGGGAGACAGTACGTTTGGCGCCGTCCGCGACGCCCACTCCGGCGCCCTGATTGGAGATGCGCAGATCCGGGTATATACCTGGCCTCCCCCGGAGGGAGCCTCCGAGTTTTGGGCCTGGCCCGAGGGTCACCGCGAGGACGACCCGGACATGGCGACCACCACATCCACCACACCTGAACACGACTATAATTACGAATTCGCCACCACCGAGCCGATGTGCATCGACGACCAGGTCGCGACCCTGGAAGCCGGTCAATGGTATCGATTCGTCGTCGAAAGACCCGGGTATCGCCCCGGCATCTTCTACCGCCCCCATCCGGGCTACACAGCCGGCGAATGTCCGGCGAGTTGTCCGGTGACCGGAAGTTCGGGTTGCCACCGAATGGATTTCGAGATCTGGCCCGACGATATCGCCCATCCCCAACCTCCCAATCTGGTCGTCGATCCCCGCGATCTACAGCGAAACGAGTGGCAATGCGCACATCTGCCCGACGACCACGCCCACGATGAATTGATCGGGCTTCGCATTCGAGCTGGCGCCGCGAACGTCGGCCAGAATCACTTTCACATCGAGGGAACCGACGTCGGCGGCGGCCAGGTGGTCCAGCATATTCACTGGTCCGACGGAAGCCGTGAATCCATCCCCATCAACAGCGACTTCGAATTTCACGAAGGTCATCAGCACATCCACTTTATGGATTGGTTTCGCCTCCAGCTTTTGGACCGGCGAGACGAATGCCTCGACCTCGACAGCCGACCGTCGGACTGCACCCTGAGCGATGGCCTTAAGATCTCGTATTGCATCCACGACCTCGATCCCTTCGACCGCGATGTGGGCGCTCTTTTCGACGGACTGAGCCAGGACTTCCCAGACCCGCCAACTTGCGACACCACCGAGCAGGGTGTCACCCAGGGGTGGAAGGACACCTATCACCGCCAACTCCCCGGCCAGGTGGTCATCGTCGGGGACACCGACGACGCCGAAGCCCTCGATGAATTGTGGATCGAGGCCGAAGTCGATCCGGACCACGTACTCGAGGAGGTGGAGCGCTACGGCAATATCGCCCACGTCCCCGTCGGAGCCCCCAGCAGCGTCAGCGGACTATGCGCCAACCCCAGCACCTCGCTGGACTGCTCGATGCCGCCCGACGAGTACACCACCCGGCGCCAGCGACGCCAGTGCCGGGATTATCTCAACTTCTGATGGGAGCAGTACTTATTTGTCGTAGTGCCACCGACCGGGGCCTTTGACGCAGTCAGTCGCTTGCCAGCCATGATCGTTCCACCTTACACTGGCGCGACTTTTCCCATACTGCGGAGTAAGGCCCCGGCATGCGCAACCAAAACAGTGTCATCACCCAGCGGCTTTTCGCCGTATTGGCGTGGTTTGTCTTCGTCTTTTGTTCGGTGTTTATCGTGACCGGCTTTATCGTCGGGACCACCTCTTCGACATCGGCGGAGGAGCCGACCGCCGAGGAGCAATCCCAGGACGGCGAAGAGAGCGGCGATGATACCGCGGAACAAGCAGATACCGAGACTGAATCCGGTGATGCGACGGAGGCAGACGCCGAGGGCGACGGTCCACCCGAAGGTCACGCCGACGAATCCGGTGACGACGAGATAACGGGCGACGACCCCGCCCGGGGACCGCCGGCCGATGAAGAGGAAATCGAGCGCATCGCCCAACAGGTCGCCGAAGAGATGGTCCGCGATCTACTCGACGAACAAAGCGATGAACAACCGAGTGAAGATGAGCCGGGCGAAGAGGTCGCCGACGACGAAGCAACCGACGATGCGGGGCAGCCCGACGACGACGGAGTCCAGATCATTGAGCTCGGCGAGATGGCAGACGATACGCCGTTTATGCAGCGGGCGATCAGCTTTTTGGGCATCTTCGTTTTATTATTCGTCGCCTGGCTGATGTCGAATAATCGTCGCCGGGTCAACTGGCGGCTCGTGGCCGTCGGCGTGGCACTTCAACTGGCGTTTGCCGTCTTCATCTTCTTTATCCCGGGCGGGGAATT
>SKPJ01000331.1 GCA_007119595.1 Myxococcales bacterium | reverse complement strand
GGCGAAACCTGACAAGGAGCACGACCGCAGCTGTGGCAGCGCCACCGCCAGGGAGTCGCGACACCGTCAGATTCGGTCTGCTGCTTCGCAACCGAGAACCGACGGGGGTGAATCACACCCAGTTTAGAAGGCGTTTAAACCGTCTCCATACGGTGTATCCGATCATCAACATCTTGCGTTGACCCTGCGCCCGGTCTACAAGTGTAATGGATGGAAGGAGAATTTCACCGAAATCGACGGCCTCGCCGCACGGGGCCTCAAAGTACTTTGGATATAAGCCATGATGTTGAGCGGCTCGGAGTTGGTATTGCTGTTGGTGATCGTCATTGTGACGTTCGCCTTTCACAAGTTGCCACAGATCAGCCGTGGGATGGCGAAATTGCGCCTTCGCTTTGATAAGGGGATTGCCGAGGAGTATATTGAGGTGGTCTCGAGAGAGAAGGAAGATTGATCTGGGGACGAAAGGGGGTTCACGATATAGAGATTCCACTCGAGGTGCACGATGTTGACATCCTTTCTGATGTTCGCGGATATAGTGGTCGCCAATACCAATTCTGGTATGACTTGGACACCGGAGACGTTTTACGTCGCCGCGGGAGTGGTTCAGCTTATCGCGATTCTGCTCTTCTTTCGGATCACCCATCTTCCGAGTGAGTACAATACGTTCATCAACGTATTATTTGTCATAGTCCCCACCAATGCGGTGGCGTTTTTCATGAAAGATATGGGACTCGTCGGCGTGTTGAGCACCGGATTCTTGTTGATCATTTTGCTGGGGGCGGTGACGCGGGGCGATATGTTCAAGGCCCTGGGGGCATGGGTATTGGTGGTCGCCAGTTATTGGGCGGTGGCCTCTCTGATCGTGCCGGCGCAGCACGATTTATATATTGAGGATCTGGGCGGAATTGCCCAGGTCGTGATGGAGGGTGGGCTGGAGCAGGAGACGTTGAGCGAGGACGAACTTCCCGGGTCCGAAAAAGAGGACGATAGGCCCTGAGAAGCTCTAACGGTGTTGACCGGTTGCGCTTTTCTCAAAACGACGATCTCTTGTTTTTTCTATCGGTGACAGTTGCATCCCAGTAGCGTTGAGCTACTGGTCAAGACCGTTTTGGAGGGTGGTGTCGACGCTTTTTTTGAGCTCTTCGAAGTTCACGTCGTCATCAAAGATGACGATGAGGAAATCGTCATCGTTGAACTGAGATATATAAAGAGATTCGGCAGGGGGTTGTTTGTCGATGGGGATGCGGCCCGTTGGCTCATCGGCGCTGAGACGCAGGGAGTGGGCTTTTCCCCGTCGGGCTTTCACATCACCCTGGTGGTCGACCCATACGGCAGCTCGGATGTGGTCGTCACGCATCAGTGTCTCGATGATGCGAAGGTTTTTCTTGGAGACGGTCATAGGAGAGTCCATTAGCGGTGATTGGAACTCGTCGAACGTCGGGTTCGTCCGAGGGTCATACTGGCGCGGGCGGAGATATCAAAGTTTGTGAAACCCTGTTCTGCTCGCCCCTGGAGCTGCCACTCGGCGATGGGACCGAGCATGGCGGCATTATCGGTGCAAAGGCGCGGGGGAGCAATGAAGAGTTCGACGCCATCGTCGTCGCAGGCCCGGCGGGCTCGGTGGCGGAGTCTGTGATTGCAGGCGACGCCGCCGGAGACGACCAGGCGTGTCAGGTCGTTTTGTCGGCATGCGGTCAGTGATTTCATGATCAATACGTCGACCACAGCCTCCTGAAAGGAGGCGCAGAGATCGGCGAGCGCCTGGTCTTCGGGAATGCCCTTTTTATCGAGGTGAAGGGCCACAGCCGTCTTCAACCCGGAGAAGGAAAAATCGAGGTTGGAGCGCGTCCACATGGGACGCGGAAATTCGTGGCGATCGGGATTGCCCTTGCGGGAGAGGCGATCGATGGCCACACCGCCGGGATAGGGAAGACCGAGCATCTTGGCGACTTTGTCGAATGCCTCACCTGCGGCGTCGTCGCGGGTGCGGCCCAATAGTTCGTAATCGCCCAGTTGATGCACGATATATAGATCGGTGTGACCACCGCTGACGATAAGTCCCAGATAGGGAAATTCCGGGGTTTTGAGATCATCGAGGTCCAATAACACCGTCGTCAGATGGGCTTCCAGGTGATTGAGGCCCACGCAGGGCCGATCGAAGCTGTAGGCGAGGCCCTTGGCGGTTTCGAGACCGACGAGGAGGCTTCCGACGAGACCGGGACCGGAGGTGACGCCGTAGCCCTCGATATCTCGCAGCTCGACGCCGGCCTGGTCGAGGGCTTCGTCGAGTACGGTGTGGATATCGCGGATATGATTGCGGCTTGCCAGTTCCGGAACCACCCCACCGTAGCGGCGATGCACCGGGATCTGGCTGGCCACTGCGTTGGCCAAGATCCGTCGGCCGTGCTGCACGAGTGCCACCGATGTTTCATCGCAGCTCGATTCAATGGTCATGACGAGCATGACGTACTCGCGTAGAGGGAAGCGCTGTAGTGCTCAATTATCGGAAGGTAGACGATCAGCACTGCCGTTCGAGTATGCCACGGACCTCGTCGGCCCGTGAGCCATCGGACTCCACCTCCAGGAAGGACTCATAGGTCTGACAGGCCTCATCGATCTGCCCGGTGAGCTGATAGGCGGTGGCCAGATCGAGATAAAGGCTGCTGGCGCTGTAGCCCAGCGACTGGGCCCGGTTGAGGTGATCGACGGCCTGGGCGAAGCGCCCTGAGTCGAGAGCGGCACGTCCGTGCAGATAGGCGACGTCCCGGTTGTCGGGAGCCTGATTGGTGAGTGTGGAGGCGAGCTGAAGTGCCTCCGTGCTGCGCTCTTGATCGACCAGGGATTGAAGGCGCTGAATTTGATCGGCCAGCGACGGTTCTTCCGGTTCTGGTTCTTCTGACTCCGTTTCTTCCTCGGGCGCTGGTTCTTCAGCGACCGGATCGGGATCATCGGTAACTGCTTGTGCTGACTGGGCCTGTGGATCTTCGAGAGCGGCAAGTTCATCAGAGGCTACTTCTGTGGGCTCCTCTTCTGTGGGTTCCTCTTCTTCGCGCTGCCGTTCATCGAGGACTTCCGTGATGTCAAAAGCGGCGATCTCGGCGGAAATCCCCTTTTGCAGTGCGAACTCTTGTGCTTCTTCGGAGTTGAGGCCCGCGAATTCCTCTTCCAATTCGTCGGGGTCGTCGAACTCCTCGGCTTCATCACTCTCCTCCGGCTCCTCGGGGAGTTCGACGAGTTCGGTTTCCTCGTCGATGATCGTGTCATCAGGCTCGTCAGCGACGGCGAGCTCCGTTTCGTCGTCGGGATCGTCGATGAAGATGATGGCGGCCAATACGATGGCCAGTATCGTCGCCGCGGCCACTACGACGACGGGACCACGCCACCCTTTGGAGCCCAGATTGAGATCCTCTTCGAAGTCGTCGCCGAATTGGTGAATGGCATCGTCTTCGGATGATGTCTCATCGCTTTCGCCATCGTCACCGCTGTGTTTTTCTATGGCCTCGGAGTCGGTTTTTGACTCATCCTCGGCATTTTCTTCTTGAGCCGTCTCCGGCGACTCGTCGGATTGCTCGGTTTTGTCGTCGAGGTCGTCACCCTCTTTGTCAGTGTTGTCAGCGTCGTCCGGTTCGTCGTTGGCCTCTATCTCGACAGTATCTTCCGGTTGCGACTCAGTTTTATTTGCAGCGACGTCTTCGCCTTGTGCGTCGGCATCATTGGCGTCGTTATCGCTCTTTTCGGATTTGGAGTCATCGGAGTCCGACTCGTCCAGCGCTGGGATAGGAGCCGACGGGCTCTGGCTGAGGTCGTATTCGGTGGTGACGATCTCGCCGTTTTTTGCATTGCGCTCGGTGAGGTGTTCTGGGTTTGGAAAGATCTCCGGTGGGGGATATTCGTCTGTGGACTCCACTGTCGATTCATCAAAACTGGGATGTAGTTCACCAGCGCTGCCGTGACTCCCGTCGGTGGCGGCGGGAGACGATGATGGTTCGTCGGTATCGATCTCATCGCCGAAGAGATCGACATCCTCTTGTTTTTTATCGTCGAAGAGATCCTCGTCGTCGGAAATCTCGTCGTCGGAAATCTCGTCGTCGGTGGCGACTTCCATCTCATCGGTGTCAGGGATGAGGTCCTCGGACTGCGATTGCTGCGATTCCTCTTGTTCTTCTTTCTTCTGGTCGCGCAGCTCTTTAATCTCGTCGGGAATACCGATTTTGTTGGTCGGGGTATTTTCCTGAAACGCCGTATCTCGCTCCGCTTCGGAGGTCGGTTCTTCTTCTATGTTTTCACTTTCTTTTTCGTCTTCTGAGTCATCGGAGTGGCCGTCGTCCGGGGCCAGGGGTTCAACCTCGCTGGCCTCGAGTACTTCGGAAGCGCTGAGCCGTCCGGTTGGGATCTCGTCCTGCACGGCGGCCGCAGAGGCTGCGCCGGAGAACTCATCGCTCGAATCGGTCGTCGCGCCGCCAACGCTGTTTTTCGCCCCTATATCCTCGTCATCTTTTTCGTCCCTCTCACTCTGGTCGTCGTGGCCGCCGATCTTTGTGACCAATACCGGCGATGAGGGAGGTGTGGATTGCCGTGGGCGCGGCGTTTCGTCGGTGGTGGGTTTGTCGTCTTGCGTCTCTGCGTTTTGAAGATCCGATTCGCCGTCTCGATGATCGGACTCCGAGGTCTGCTGTGCAAGTTGGCGCGCCTCTTCTTCGCGGCGCAGAAGTTCCTGGCGCTCCAGGGCCGCCAATCCTTTTTCTAGCGAATCCGGGTCATCCGCTGGGATCTCCGGTTCCGACGGTTCATCGAGTTTTGCCTTTTCATCCGGTGATTTGTCGTCTGGTTGCGATTGTCCTTGGGACTCTGGAGGCGGGACATCGGGGGGGGAGTCGGTGGGTCGCTCTTCAGACTCGGGCTGTTCACGGCTAACCGAATGGGATTCGATGGTTCGGGTCGAGGAATTGCGGGGACGAGAGGCACGGTCGTCACCCCAATGAAATTTCCAGTGACCACCACCGGCGCTGGGCTCGCGATGTTCCTCCGGAGTGGGGGCGTCGTCGCCGTCACGGGGAAGCTCTTCGGTATCGATCTCTTCGTCATCGGCTTTGTCCCCGGGCTCTTCGCCGGGCCTATCGGCATCGGCAGATGGGGATTCTGATTGCTCTTTGGAGTCGGTGTCGGTGTCCGGGTCTTCCGGTTTGGAGCGACGGTTGGGGATGTCGCCGAGCCAGGCTTCGAGGTTGGCCTGCGGTTCTGACTGCGAATTCGAAGCGGTTTCCCCTTGAGCGGAGGCCGTGACATCTCGTAAGAGATCGTCATTGAGCAATTTTTTGATGATCTGCAAGGTGGTGATGTCGTCGACGGGGCTGTCGTCGATGACGTCTCGCAACTTGCGGTATCCGTCGAAGAGTCGAACCAGGCGCTCCACCTCGGAGGGGAGGTGTTCCAGCACTGGGGGCAATCGCCGGTAATCGGCTTCGAAGACGCTGTCGAGAGCAGGGAGAGTGGTGATCAGGTCATTCCATTCTTCGAGACGGCGCATGCCTTCCATCAAAAGCTGTGAGGTGTCGCGCCCGATGTGGTCGGCGCGGCGAATATTTTCGTGGTAATTGACCACGAACTGGCCGGCCGGCCACAACATGACGCGGTAGACGGCGTCCTCGCCCTGTAATTTTCCGCACACGGCATCGAGGATCTCGCCATTGCGAAAGTACAGGGCGGCCTGGCGACCACTGCGATGAATGCGCAGGGAACCGGAGCGCGACTCCTGCTCGATGGTCTGCAACAGGTCGATCATCGTGATATCGCTTAAGTCCCCCTCGAATTCCTCGACGTCCGATTCGCTCAGCCGTTGTTGTTCTCGCCGCTGGATGAGCAACTCGGCGCGGGTGGTGACCTCTTTGATATAGATGGGTTTGGTCAAATAATCGTCGGCGCCCAGTTCGAAGGCGCGCATCTTCTTGGTCAGCGAGCGATCCTTGGTCAAGAAGATCAGGGGGATCTCCTCGGTGTTGGGATCGAGCTTGAGATCGGCGCACAATTCCAGGCCATCTCCGTCGGGAAGAGTGGCATCGGTGATGATCAACGCCGGTGCGTCTTCCGCGATGCGATCGTAGGCCTCGGTCAACGAGTCCACGATCGCAACCCGATAGCCCGCTTTCTTAAAGCTGACCTCGAGCACCTTCTGACTCTTTGTGTCGGCGTCGATTATGAGAATCATTTCGTTCGCCACGCGAACTCCTTGGCAATGCTGCCGCTGACCCGGTCTCTTCTGTGTACCAAAAACAGAACGAATCGGTGTTCTGCAAATATGGTTGTCATCAAATCACTAAATACCAAAGCGGCCGTGGGGCTCGTCGAGCGTCGCAATCCGTGGGCCGTCACGCAAGGCAAACGTTCGTTGAAGATGCCCGGGCTGGTCGACCTGGGAGATGGCGACTACCGTATGTGTTCCCGCTTTGAAGGCTTTGATGATCAGCTCTCCGGTCGGAGATGGTAGTGCGCACGCCCGTATCACACAAGGTGGAGATATGATTTGGGTGTGATTCACCCCCAGATGATTTGAGGTTTCGATGTAGCCGTCGCCGCGCAAAAAAATACGGTAGCGGTTGTGGACACCGTCGAGGTTGCGCACAAACGGGGGCGGCGATACACTGCGGGCGAGATGAGTAGCCAGAAAATCGCCGACGGTTATGCGCCTATGTAAGTGTTACGGCGCGGGGCATAAGAGACATGGGACTCGATGGTGGACGACGGACTACATAATGAGGACACAGAGGCGCCTGTGGGGCTGGAGCAAGTCACGACGGCGCAGTCGATCTTTTCAGATATCAAGCTCTTCGAAGGACTTAGCAACGAGGAGGTGCGTGAAATGGTGCGCGCCTGTGAATTGGTGTCTTTTGAGCCGGGGGACACCCTCTTTGAGCAGGGGGACGAGGCCGATGCATTATTCATCGTCGGCCAGGGCGAATTGGAAGTGGTCGCTCAGTCGACGCTCGGCGAAAAGGTCGTCCTCGCCGTGTTGGGAGCCGGAACAGTGGTCGGAGAAATGTCGTTGATTCAGGGGGGTCCCCGCTCTGCGACAGTAGAGTCCGTCAGTGAATCGGAGGTGTTTCGCCTCGACCACGATACCTTTGAAGAGATGCGCAAGCAGCAGAGTCCGGCGGCTTATAAGATCATTTTGGGACTCGCCGCCACGGTCGGTGAACGTCGACGGGAGACGGATGCTCGGATTCAGGAGGTCTTCAGCGATCCCGCTTCCCACATCGATAGCTTCGAGTCGCAATTGCACGAAATGTTGGGCCGTATGCGCAAGTCCTGAACGCCCGTTGTGGTTGTCCTTTCGCCCGCCAGGAATAGATCATGTCGATGAGTCGAGAAGATGTAGAGCACTATTGCAGTGTTCTGGAAGCAACGCCGGTATTCGAGGAATTTGCAGCCTCCGAATTGGAGGAGTTGGTCGAAGCCTGTGAGCGAAAGCGACTGGCCTCTCGCGAAGCATTGTGGGCGGTCGGCTCGGCCGGTAAGGCGGCGTATATTCTCATCGATGGGCGAATTGAGGAGACCCGGCGGCTACCTCCGGATGGACAGCGTGTCGATCAGGTCAACCAGCCGGGCTCATTGCTGGGGCTGGCCTCGTTGGTCAAAAAATGGGATCGAGAGACAGCGGCATCGGCGCTGGAGCAAACCGAGCTTTTGTGTCTGCCGCGCCAATCCTTTGAGGAATTATTTGAGCGGGGCCATTCGGCGGCCTATCGGCTGGTCGACGAGATCGCCGGGCAATTGGTGGAGGAGATGCGCGATGCCAATCGTCGGTTGCATGAGGTCTTTGGCAGTCCCGCCGAGACCTTGCGGACACTTCGCCGCCGGGTGCGAAAAGCGTAAAACGCGGTGGCTACGAGAAGGAAGATGGGGGGCGCGACGGGGAAAGAAATGGGTGTGTAAGAATCCCGGCGTGATTATGTGGGACGAGATCAAGTGGGAACAGTGGAGCCTGTGGGGACGTTCGTTGATTCGGTCATTGTCATTGAACTTGAAGGAGATGCGGATATGGATATCGGGGTTGTTGGAGGAGGATCGTGGGGAACGGCGTTGGCGAGGTTGCTGGCGACCAACGGGCACGATCTCATGGTGTGGGCACATGGTCCGGAGGTGGTCGACCAGATCAACGAATCCCATGAGAATAAGGAATATCTACCCGATATCGATCTTCCCCCCAATCTGCGGGCCACCTCGGATATGGAGGAGGCGGTTGCCGGCAAGGAGGTGATCCTCTCCGTATCACCGAGCCATGTGCTTCGAGAGGTATTGGAACAACTCGTCGATATATTGCCCGAGGAAGTACCGATCGTCAGCGCTACGAAGGGGATCGAAAACGATAGTTTGATGTTGGTTAGCGATATTTTGGAAGATGTGCTGCCATCAAAATACCATCCCTTTTTATGCTATCTATCAGGGCCCAGTTTTGCCCGGGAGGTGGCCAACGAGATGCCGACGGCGGTGACCATCGCCTCTCATAATGCCTCCCTTGCCGAGGATATGCAGAGGTTGTTCAGCAATGGCTATTTTCGCTGTTACACGTCCAACGACGTCATCGGCGTCGAGATCGGCGGGGCCCTGAAAAATGTGATCGCCATCGCTTCCGGTGCGGCCAGCGGTATGGAGTTGGGACTCAATGCGTCGGCGGGGATGATCACCCGTGGTCTTCACGAAATCACCAAACTGGCCGTCAAAAAGGGGGCCAACCCCCTGACTCTGACCGGTCTCGCCGGCATGGGCGATCTGGTCCTGACCTGCACCGGCGGCCTGAGTCGAAACCGCACCGTGGGTACCAAGTTGGGCCAGGGCATGAGCCTCGAGGAAGTCCTCGACGAGATGAATATGGTCGCCGAGGGCGTCAAGACCTCCAAGAGCGTCTACGATCTGTCGCGACAGATGGACGTGGAAATGCCGATCTCCGAACAGGTCTATCTGGTCCTCTACGAGGGAAAGACGGCCCCAGAGGCCGTGGCAGATCTGATGAGCCGCGAGCTCAAGCCCGAGATGGGCGGGTGGATGTGATGCGACAGCGGGTATTCGGCACTGGTCGGGACTGGACCGGTACGCTTGTCTGCTTACGGTGGGAGAGCCCGATCATATTCGCCAGTTTTGACCGCTGCTGCGACACCTTCATGGCATTATTGACCGACACATTCGGACGCCTTCACAAATCTCTGCGGGTATCTGTGACCGATCGGTGCAATCTGCGCTGTCGCTATTGTATGCCTGCCGTGGGGCTTCCCTTCGCGTCGAAAGACGAGTTGTTGAGCTTTGAGGATATTTGCTTCGCCGTCGACGTAGCCGTCTCACTGGGAGTGGACAAGATCCGCATCACCGGTGGCGAGCCCTTGCTGCGAAGCCAATTGCCCACACTGGTGGCCATGGTGGCCGACGAGACCGACGCCGCCGACATCGCCATGACCACCAACGCATTATTGCTGCCCCGTTATGCCGACGCCCTGGCCGATGCGGGGCTTCACCGAGTCAATATCAGCCTCGACTCCCTGAAGCCG
>SKPJ01000237.1 GCA_007119595.1 Myxococcales bacterium | reverse complement strand
GGAACAGTCTTTTCAGGGGGACAGTAACTCCAGTAATCTCGGCTCCGACCGCGTCAGGCCGGCTCGTCCAAGTGCTTTGGCCACACCGCGAACAGTACAGGGCGGGTTGTTTCGAATTCCCGCCTCATCGTGAAGGCACTGCAAAATCGTTGCTGGGTGTTGAGCTAGAAGTTCGAAAACGTAGTCGTCGGGATGAATCGCGACTATTTCGTATTCGGCGAGCTTATCATCGGGGAAATCCGAAAGATTGAAGGTGATAATCGCATTGGCATTTGCTTCGATGGCTGCTGCGAGGACATGACGGTCATCAGGGTCGGGAAGCTTGAGTGCGGCGATATTGTCCTCGTAATCGGCAACGAGACAATCGGGTATTGCTTCACACATCAGTTGCCGCGTGCGTGCGAGACTCTCCGGATCGAGATCTGGACGATCGTCGAGCAGGTTGTCGAAGCACTCGTCGAGAATCTGTTCCGTCCATCGTGTATGCACCAATTCGTGAAACCCAATCCACATCAGAAAACTTCGCAGCGATGCCGGGTACAACACGCAGGCGTCGTAGATAACTGTGTGCGCCATGCTCAATAGTCGATGCCGAGTTTCTCGTCTTCCCGGGCGAGTTCCTCGAGTCTCTTCCGACTCTGCTGTTTGCGTTGGCGCTTGTAGTCCAAGAGATCAGACGTTCTGACTCGGCGGTGGCTTCCGACCTTGTGAAATGGGATCTCTCCGGATTCCAGCAACTCCACCAGATGAGGCCGCGAAACATTCAGTAGGTCGGCTGCCTTCCCGGTGGTCAATTCTTGTTCCCGCGCGCAGATTTCCACGTCAGCTCCTTGCTCCATCAACTCCAATAGCCTGGTAAGCGGTTCCAATGCTCGTCGTGGAATGTCCAGAGAAGTCCGTTCCGATTCACCGCCGATTTCCAGAATGAGGCGAATCGTCTCTTCGCTTGCCCCGTCCAACGCCGCCTGGAGCCGATTACGCACCGCTTCTGTGGTTTGAAAACCTTTCTCTGTACTCATAACCGATCTCCGGCCCAAGGTTTGTTGGAGCGCGAGTTCAACGTCGTCCGAATTACGTCTTATCCGAGGTCATCCTCTACAAACATAAACGAAATAAACGAAATAGCAATTCCCATTTCAACAGCTACCAGACGATCAAAGCCGTTTGTCGCCCCTTCGCTCGCTGGCGACGAGAAAGCCCGGACGGATCGCTATTCTTCGCCGCCCACCGCGAAGACATCCTCCAGCAGAGCCTGCGAACCTTCCGCACGGTTCTACGCGACGGGATGTTCGGTGAATTACTGGTCGGAGATTACGAGCCCAATGAGTGGCAACACGTCTTCGCCTCCATCCAATCGCTGACCAGCCGGGGGGCCTGCCGATTACGTGCGTCACGAAGGCCCGAATCGGGGTCGATCAACCTCCGTCTATTTGAGGGTCGAAACTACAATTTTAGGGTTGAAGTCATCGTCGTATCGGTGGATTGCGGCGCTTCGATTTCGAGATATCGCGGTCCTCTGATCTACAACGAAGGTACCACGTAAATTGTCTTTTGCGCCGCTGTTCAGGCGCCTAAAATAGAATGACCGTCGGAGAACCTCCAATCGTCAGTGTATGGATGCTGCGATCGCGCAAACGACGCGGCCGCGACTCCCGCGGAGGGTCGAATTCGAAAATCTCGGTTTCGGGGCCCTGCGCCTCAGACCTTCTCGTGCCTTCGTGCGCCGCCGTTCAGGTGTCCAACGTGCCGCCTACTCGGCGGCCTCCACGCGATGGAGCATGGCGTCGGACTTGTCGGGTAGTACGTAAATGGCGCCGTCCGGGGCCTGGCGTACGTCGCGGATTCGGCCCAAGTCTCCAGACAGGATGGCCTCTTCCTGGAGGACACCGTCTTCGTTGAGGACGAGGCGGCGAATCTCCTGGGTGCGCAGTCCGCCGGCCAGGGCATTGCCCTGCCAGTTGTCGAAGTGGCCGCCGCGGACGATGACGAGGCCCGACGGCGGGTGAGAGGGCTCGAAGCGGTGGAAGGGGGCTGTGACTTCGGGCAACTCGTCGGGATCCTGGGTCTCCGTTACGTCCATGGGCTCTCCGGTTTGATAGTCCATCCCGTAGGTAAAGATGGGCCAACCGTAATTATTTGCGGCCTCCACGGAGTAGAAGATATCGCCGCCGCGGGGGCCGTGGTCGGAGGCCCAGACGATGTCGGTCTCGGGGTCGCGGGCCATGCCCTGGATATTGCGGTTTCCATAGGTGTAGATCTCGTCGAGGACCTCGTCGTCGTCGACGAAGGGGTTGTCGTCGGGGACGGAGCCGTCGTCGTGGAGCCGAAGGACGCTGCCGGCGTGGTCGGAGGTGTCCTGGGCGCGCGGGGGCTGCTGGCCGCGGTCGCCGACGGAGACAAGGAATGTACCGTCGTCGAGCCAGACGATGCGCGAGCCGTAGTGCCGGCCCGGACCGGAGTAGCGGTCCTGCACGAAGATCTCTTCGAGGTCGGTCAGGCTCGACTCTTCGAGCTGCGCCCGCGCCACGGCGGTGGCCGTCTGCTGGCCGCCCGGCTCGGGCTTGGAGTACGTCAGGTAGATCCAGCCATTGTCGTCGTAATCGGGATGAAGCGACACATCGAGCAGCCCGCCCTGGTTGGCCGCGTGAAGTTCAGGCAGCCCGGAGATCTCGGCGAGTTCGCCATTTTCCACCAGTCGAAGCCGCCCCGGCCGCTCGGTGACCAGCTTGCGCCCGTCGGGCAAAAAGGCCACCGACCAGGGATGTTCAAAGGGCCCGGCCACCTCGCTGACCCACAATTCGTGCTCCTCCGTGGAGTACTCGCTGGCGCCGGCGGGCCGTTCTCGCGGCTCTGTATTTTCCTCGTTCTCCTCGTTCCGTGGCGTCTCTTCCTCCTCGTCGCCCTCGGAAGTCGAATCGTCGCAGCCCGTGAGGAGAAAGACAAAGATGGTCAGCGAGAGAGTCAATAGGCGCGAGCTTCTCATAAAAATCCTCGTTGGACCGATAGGTAGGGTTGGATTTGATCGTGATAAGTCTCGACACGAGGGTAGCGGTTTGCCAGGGCATCGATCCAGGGCGCTGTCGACGATAGTACGGGGGGATTCCTTAGTTCTCATCCGGAAATTCCGGGATCTCCGGATGGGAATTGGTTACCAGCACTCCACGTTGGCGTCTTCATCGACGGCACAGGCTCTGCTCAAATCTAGCGACAGATCGACGAAGCTGCCCGATGGGGGATTGGTATGAATTCCGCCTCCACTGCTCGCGGCGTACCAGCACTCGATGGTGCCGTCGGCTTTTAATCCGCAGGCTGTCCTGCCCCCGAGAGCAATGGTTTCAAAGGGACCAATGTCATTGATATCGCCCGGCGATTCCTCGAAAGGTTTGCCCCAGCACTCCACTGTGCCGTCGTCTTTGAGACCACATGTGCGTTCAAAGTCACTAGCTATTTCCACAAAATCATCACCCTCCGGTGGCGTGGCCTGGCCGTAGTCGTCGTTACCCCAGCATTCCAGGGAGCCGTCCTTCAAGATGCCGCACATATGGCGTGCGTCGAGCGCCATCGACGTCAATTCCACGTCTGCTGGAGGCAGTCCAGTATCGATGGGGTAATTGATGGAGGTGGTGCCCCACCAGCATTGTGGGTTGCCCGCCGCGTCGAGCACACAACCGTAGTCGTCGGGACCCATATACAGGGATTCAAAGCTACCCGCGTACGGAGAGAAGTGCATATCGATCTCGCTAAGATTTTGTGGCGATAGTTGCCAGCAGTGGAGCGTTCCATTTTCGTCGAGTCCACAATAGTCATGTCCCACCGCGATGGAGACGATCGACGCGTCGTCCTCAAATGAGTAATCCAATTCCTCATCGTCAGTAAAGCACTGCATCTGGCCCACCCCCTCCAAAAGACACCAGCGATCGAAGAGCCCCACCGATATCGATGGGAAATCATCGGCAAATTCGGGGGGATCTACTGGCTCTCCGGGCTCTCCGGAATCCTCGTGCGTCACCTCCAGCGCGACCTCGGGGTCGCGGTCGGTATGCGACTCCGCCAGAGAATCGCTGCCCGTACAGGCCACGTCGATGACGCAACCCCGAAAGGCGGCCTCGTTTTCGACGCCGGCATCGGAGCAGACACCTTCGGCATATTCGCGGTCCTCCTCGGGGAGGTCTTCGAGGAATGTAGGTTGCTCGGGGAAATTCTCGTCGACGAAGCTGGAGTGACTTTCGCCCTCCTCATAATCGAAGAGGCTTTCGTCGCTGTCGACGCGCCAGGAATGCCCAAATTCATAGGTCAGATCCTCCCACTCTACCGGGGGCTCGAGGGGCTCGGCATTGCGGGGGCGGATATCGTCGTGGGGGTTGTCATTGAAATTGCCGAGTAGCCCCTGAATCTGACCCTGGCGATGGTCCGGAAGAGCGACGACCAGGTCGACGAGATTCATATCATCCACGAATGACCGTCGCGATGTTATCCGTAGTCCCTCGCCGGTGGGCCAGTAGAGCTCGTAGCTATCGGAATCCAATCGTTCAACGCTACCCCCGCCGGGAAAGGTCAATATACCGCCGGGTAAGTCCACCGCTTCGCCGTCTATCAAAAGCTCGTCACCGGCATAAATGGCGATCCGCTGATCTCCAATCGTGGTGGCTACCGCGGTATTCATGGACAGGTCGGGGCAGTCGCCGCCCACCGGCTCTTGACGAGCCTGGATCTGAAACGGTTCACCAGCGGTGGACTCCACGAGGACGAATTCTCCGGCGCCGTGGAAGCTAAAGGACAAACCATCGAAGGTATCAAAGTGGGGGTCACCTCCACTGCGGGCGGAGTGCCGTCCGGTAAGAAAGTCGGCGGCCTCTTCGCCTGCCTCCTGATCGCCGGTGACCACTCCACCGCCGGTAAACAAGCCGTCCATGATGGGCTCGCTATTATTTTCGACGAAATTCCCGACCATATTGGTCACCACCGTATAAGCGACGACACTACCGGCAAAGACGACCAGAGCACCACCGCCGGTGGCGCCGACCAATCCGGCGCCCACCGCCGCTACGGTGATGGTGGCGCCAAAGCTCAGGGCGCCGTATACACTGTTGATCTCCAGCCCCACGCTGAGCCACCGCTCGGCTTCGGCGGCGGCATCGGCATGACAATGGGCCTGCTGGCGCTGGCGCCATTCTTCCTCCTCGCCTTCGGAGTCCGTCTTCACCCCGGGGCATAGCCCCTGGCTTCGCTGAACCAGATCTTCGGCGGCATGGTTGGCCCCTGCGGCGCGGCACAATTCGATATGGGCATCGGCGCCGCGCAACAAGGCGAGATCGTCGGCCGCCGCCGTCATCCGCTGCCAGCCCGGATCGGCGGTCAACGCGTCGCCGATCTGCTCGTCGATCCATCCATCGATGATGTCCTCATCGATGCGTTCTCCATCGCCGTCGAGAAGTTCCAGCGTCTCAAAGACTCGGCCATCGCTGGTCTGAATTCGATCCTCCAACTCCGGATCGGGCTCTGCATCGACCTCCACGGCCAGCATCTGCATCAAGGGCTCCGGCTCATCTCCCATGACGGCCCACTGGATGAGTTCGTCGTCGCCGACCCGGTCGATGACCTCGAACCAGAGCCGGCCCTGTCCCACTTCGCGCGCCCGCAGCACCTGTTCGACCGGAGCCTGGGCCTCTTCGTTATCAGTATCATCGGCGTCGTCGTGATAACTCGTCGTCACCTCCCATTGGCGCAAGACACCTTTGCGGAAGTCGAAATCCGCGTCGGCGTCGATCTCGACTCGTCCCATTGAATCGCCATCGGCGTCGACCAATCCAATATTGATTTCTGATCCCTGGATCGAGAAATCGTAGCGATAAATATCGGTGTCATCCGAGACGTGCTCGCTGGGAGCAATTTCAGCGCTGATGGGCTCCTCACAGCGCTCGTCAGCTAGCACTGCTGCTGCATTGGCGTCGCCGTCGTCATCGCTGGCGGTATGTGTGATCTCACCGGCCGCCGGTGCGTCGTTCGACGAGCCATCATCGACCGCCTCCTGACACGAAAAGCTCAGCGCTGCGCAGATCAAAATACCTATCCAACTCGCAGTAGGGCGGGGCGTTCGGGGATATTTGAACGTGTGCATCATCATCTCCTCAAAATAACTCATCGGGCGCCAATGAAGGGGCGAACCGTTAATTCTGCCAATAATTATTACTCAGTGTGCTCGACCAAAACGCGAATGCGATGGGCCTGTTCTCCGCGCCACACAATATCGAGGCGGTGGCCATCGTCATCGATGAAGAGCACGTCGTCCTCCGAGTGGAGTCCCGCCAGGCCATCGACGTCATAGGAGGACTGTTCGGCGCCCAATGCGGCGTCCGTATCGGACAATATTTCATCGTCTACGATGACCCCCACGATGGGCCGGGCAAAGCGCACGGCTCCGGCGTAAAAATCTTGTGGATCCTGAGGAATCTGCCGCACCAGTTGGTAACTGGTCGCCTCCGTGCCGGCGTCGATGGTCGCCGAGCTCATATCACCATCGGCGGTATAGGTGCCGGGCTGGAAGAGATCGACGTCGACGTTGTCTTGAAGTTGTACCGATGATCGCTCCTCGAAGATGGCGATCCCCGGATCGGCGTCGGGGCTGCAATCCACGACCTCTGATTCTGCGGTGACCTCGTCGGGCGTCTCGACAAAGCGCACCGCTCCCTCCACCTTCAGGTCGTGTCGACCCGGTGGCTGAGCGGCCCGTGGCGTCGGTGCTTCTGCTGCAACCGCCGCCAGACCGGGGTCTTCAAAGCAGACGACGTCGAGGATGCAGGCCTGTAAAAGTTGAGCATCTTCAATGCCCTCCGCCACACAAGCCTGGTGTGCGTCGTCGACTAACTCCTCCGGCAGCATATCCACGGTGGTCGCGTCTTCGGGGAAGTTTTCGATGGTGAAAGTCTCCGTATCTTCTCCGTCGGCGTAGTCAAAGAGGCTATCCGATGCCTCCACCTGCCAGGCCGGTGCGAGTACGTCATAGAGATCTTCAAAGGAGGCTGGTTGTGAGAGCACGGCGCCGTCGGGGAGAACTAATTCGGTTCCCGAGTCGCCGTCGAATTGTCCCAGAAGTCCACGGACTTGACCGCGCCGGTGGGGTGGCAATTGAACCTCCACTCGGGTTGCTGTGACGCCAAAACCGGGTCCTCTTCGAGCCATGAATTCCACTTTCTCACCCCCTGGCCACTCCAACGTGACCCGTTGGTCGCTGATTGCCAGATTGGCTCCGTCTTCCAGGGCCGGCACATCGTCGCTGTTCTCCACCAATTCCCCGTCGATCCGGACCTCCCATTCGGGTTCGGCACGCGCGCTAACACGGACTCCACCGATCTCGGTGGCCGCCGCCGTATTCCAGGTGAGGTCGCCACAGCCGGCGACTCCGGAGCTGGCCGTGGGTTGGAAGCGTCCCTGGACAACCAGGGGCTCACCGGAATGGGCCTCCACCAATACGTATTCGCCGGCGGCCTGGAGTGCGTAGAAATACCCGTCGAGGGTCACCAGGTGGGGATCACCCCACACATTGGCGATGATATCCGAGGATTCAGATCCCCAATCCTCATCATTTTGATCGCCGGGACACAGCGACATCTGTTGGTTGTCCAGATCGCCATTATCCCCGTCGTCCGAAGCCTCCAAAGACTCTCCGTTGACCTTAGGCCGCGGGAGTTTCTGCACATCGCAGTGGGCGACGTGATGATCGATCTTGCGCCACCAACTGCGGTCCAAAAAGGCGGTGGTCAGCAACTGCTCGGCATCGGTACCCACTACGGCGTCGACGCCGGTCTCGGAAAGCCATTGCTCCACATCGGCCGTATCTCGGACTCCCTGGGGATCCACCACGTCCAGGGTGTAGAGCCGGTTGGTCGGCGCCCGAAGCACTTCGTCTTGATGACGGAATCCTCCCAGCGACGGTGTTTCCCCAGCCTCCACATCGGGCACCGCGTAGGTGAGTCGGTCGAGCTGCGGCGGCAGTGATTGTTGGATTCGATCGTCGATGATCAACCCGCAACTGGGCAGCGTATAGGCCGCTTTATCCAGCGGTAAGTCGCCGGCACAACCCGGGCCCGTCGCCGGATCTTCTTGTTGCCAACATCGGACGGTCTGAAAACGGGCTGTCATGTGCAGACTGGCATCGCCATCGAGGTGCTCAAGCCGCATTTGTACTGTATAGCCGCTGCGATCGATATCCTCGCCGCGGGTGATCAGGCGCAGGGGAGTCTCAGACTCCTCTTCGTATTGCAGTGACGCCTCCATGACCCCTGGCGGATCAGAGGGGTCGTCATAGAGTTGTCGCACCTGCATGGTGCCCATGCTCTCCCCCGACTCATCGATGAGATCGACCAATGCATAGCCATCAAACACATCGGCTGTGTAGTGATACTCCGCGATACCGGCTCGTTTCCCGGCCCAATCCGAGGCTTCAACGGTGTGTTGGAGAAAGCCATCGTCATCGCAGATATCGGGGTCGGCCTGATTGGTGTCATCATTATCCCCGTTGGGAGGTGGCTCCTCATCATTATTTGCATTGGGCGCCTCCTCTTCATCGTTTGGCACTTTTTCCTCCCCGTCATTATCGGACGGCGGTGGCTGACAAGCCAACGCGGAGAACCCCGAGAGAAGACAAATCGATAAGGCGGCAAGACCAAAACGTCGCAGTACAATCACTGGACACCTCGTGGCAATAGCAATTCAATTACTGGCCATACATCCAATGGGATCGCATGGCGTATCAGATAGTTAAGACGAAATTACTTCAATCCTTTCGCTGTCGACCAAATGGCGCGAAACGCTTTCCCTATAGTGTCGAGTTGAACGTCGAGGAGCAGATATTATTCAATCTTCAGATGTCGTCAACCCACTCGCGAGATTGCCCATCGCTGGCCGCCTGCGCGTCTCACGGTCCGCTCTTATCGTCCGATCTTGTCCGCCCAAGTTCATGTCATCTCGGGTTTCGATCTCATCGGGAATCGGTTATATCCCAATCGAAGGGTCGATTTCCCGGGGTCATCTCCATATGATTTGACTCAATCTCTCGGATTTGCAGTCTCTGACCCGCATATAAGTATATAAAATGACTGAAATGATTTGGGCGCCCCTTACTTGAAGTGAAGATACCACGCGTGCACTCGGGTCGACCCGAAATCTGGCGCGTTCATTTCGCCGGTGGTGCACTTCAGTTGAATGACGAAGCGTTTAACCCGGATTGTCCAATGTCCTTTCTCATCTCCAGAGGTGGATTCCAAGCCGCGCTAGCCAGTGCCGGTATCGTCACCTTCTATGAAATTGGTGCCATTTTGTGGGGCAGCCATCTCGCTGGCGCGACCCCGATTCAGAGTACCATTTCATTTTTGCTCATCGCCATCATCTTAGTTGGCGTGACGTCCGTGATTTTTCTGGCCGCCCTGGGACTCATTACCGTCATGGACCGAGTACTCGGTCTGCCGCTGGAGAAAATCATACGATTCATGGTGTCGCTTAGCGCGGGAATCCTGGTTTGTGTGACTTCGTATATCATCGTACGGCTCAATG
>SKPJ01000216.1 GCA_007119595.1 Myxococcales bacterium | reverse complement strand
TCACCGGATCGCCAAGGCCAAGGGGACTCGCTTCGGAGACCCGTCCCGTCCCCTCCTGGTCTCGTGCCGCTCGGGGGCCAAGTTCTCGATGCCGGGAATGATGCACACGATCCTCAACCTGGGGATGAATGACCAGGTCGCCGAGGGAATGGTCGAACGCCGATGGGGGCGAATTATGCAGGTCGCCTCGATTGGCGCTTACCAACCCACTCCGAAATACGCCAGCTATGCGGCGGCCAAGAGTTTTATCCGAAGCTGGGGTGAGGCCATCGACTTTGAGCTTCGCGAGCATGGGGTCAGTTGTACCGTCGTCTCACCGGGCGTGACGGAATCCGAATTTTTTGACAGCTCCGGACAGAATGATCGCACGCTGTATCAGAGAATTTTCATCATGGATGCACCGAAGGTAGCCTCCATCGGCGTTCGGGCAATGCTTCGGCAGCGATCGAGCATCGTCCCCGGGTTTTTGAACGCATTCAACGCCTGGATGACCCGATTTATCCCCCGGCGACTCGTGCGTTGGATCGCCTATTTGACCATGAAAGGTGCCAAATGAGCCACCAATTTACTACTTGGTTCTCATCCGGAAATCCCGAATCTGAGTAGGGCCGAGATGAAATCTTCGAGATCGATATTCGGCGAACCTGCAGGCGTAGCCGGAGGCTACTCCAAGAGTTAAGCCGATATCGAGATCGTGATTTCAGCTGGCAATTGTGAAATTCATGGGGTTTCCGGATGGGAACTACTTATGTATCGATATTGTGACTTCAGGTAGACATGCCACAGACTCGAGGATCGAGATGCGACTCATACCGAGATTTCCGATTGCCGTGACTCTGATCGCTCTGTCGGTTGCCCTCGGGTGCAGCGACTGCTCTGAAACGCCTGGGTTATCCAATACCGATGAAAATCAGGGGCAGCCCAATGCCGATGAACAATCGGATGACGCCGGACCCTCCGGAGGTCCAACAGAAAATGATGTCCATGGAGGGCAAAACCACGGCGACGATGACGCCGGGCTCGATGCCGGAGTTACCTGTCCCGCTGAGGATCAATGCGGAGAGCAGTGCTGCACCGGTGATGAGCTCTGTCTCGCCGGGGACTGTACGCTCCCCGGTGACCCCTGCGAGCATCAGTTGGAGTGCGCCGATGACGAGTATTGCGAGACGACGATCGGAAAATGTCTGCCCGGCTCTGCCGGCGAGTGTACTTACCAGCCCGACGACGACGCTTTCGACCCGGTGGTGGACGTGGCCTGGGAGGCCGGCGAGGATACACCCATGCCGGATCACGAACATGTGATGATGGCTCCTTCTGTCGTCGATATCACTGGTGATGGGATTCCCGAGATCGTCTTCTCTACGTTTACGGGAAGTGATTACAATAACGACAGTATTCTCCGGGCGGTCAATGGCCGGACGTTCGAGCCAGTGTTCGACATCATCCATCCCGACCAGCGCGTTTCCGGTGCCTCGTCGGTGGCCATCGGTGATATCGATGGCGACGGAAGAAATGAGATCATCGCCATCGCTCCACAGGAAGAGGGCGGGGGACTCATCGCTTTCGACGATTATACCACGGGCTGGCAGGTCAAATGGCGCACCGAGGGCTTCAGCATGAGCTGGGATGGCGCATATCTTGCGGACCTCGACGGCAATGGTTCGGTGGAGGTCGTCGCTGCCAACCGGGTCTACGATGGGGCCTCCGGCGAACTGTTATGTCAAAATAACGATGTCGGCTCGGCGCCGCGCAACTCGTTGGTCGCCGATCTCAACGGCGATGGAAATCAGGAGATCGTCGCCGCCCGTGGGGCATTTCAATTTGTCCGAAACGGTACCGATGACGCGGCCAATTGTCCGACCCTGTGGACTTATGGTGACGACTTTCGCGGTTTCCCTGCTGTCGGGGACTTCGGAAGCTTCGATGGCGATGATCATCGATTCGGGGAGTTCAACGGACGGCCGGAGGTCGCCACGATCAGTTATGATGATATCCAGCAAATCGTTCGGCTTCACAACGGGCAGACCGGAGAGCCTATCTGGTCAGCCGCGATGCCCACTGCTGGGCATAGTGTCTACGACGCCGCAGAGTGTGAGGGCCGGACCGGTGCCGGCCCGCCGACCATCGCCGACTTCAATGGCGATGGGCGCCTCAATATCGCGACTGCTGGAGCCTGTTTTTATGTCGTTTTTGAAGACAACGGCGATCTGTTGTGGAGCATCGGCACCCAGGACTTTTCCAGCCGTGTGACCGGTTCATCGGTCTTCGACTTTCAGGGCAATGGCCGCGCTGAGGTGGTTTATGCCGACGAATGTTTCTTGCGAGTCTATGACGGACGAGGTGACGGAGAGGGGTCCACGGAGGTGCTCTTCGAGGTCGCCAATACGACGGGTACCACTCGGGAGTTGCCGGTGATCGTCGACGTCAATCTCGATTTTCACGCCGATATCGTTCTCATCGGCAACGACTACGCCAGCGGCATCACCGATCGCTGCCGGGAACATTGGGAGGGCTTCGACGACCTCGGCGGGCCGAGTCGGGGAATTCGGGTGGTCCGGGATCGGGAAAATCGCTGGGTCCCGACGCGACCGGTGTGGAATCAACACGCCTATAGCGTCACCAATGTCTGCGACGGCGTCGACGACTCCTTGTGCCCCGGCGTGGAAAACCGACCGGGGGCCATCCCCAGCGGTCGGGTCAACAACTGGGACGTCGCTCATCTCAACAACTATCGTCAGAATGTGCAGGGAGAGGGGCTATTCCACGCTCCAGACCTGGTGATCACCCATCTCGACGGACAGTGCAGTCTCGATGGCTTTACCATCGAAGCGACGGTCGCCAATCAGGGAAGCCGCACGGTCATCGAAGGTCTCAATGTGGCGCTCTTCGCCATGGTGGACGGTGTGGAGACGTTGATCGCGGTCGTCCAGACCACTGAAGATCTGCCTCCCGGTGCAAGTCAGACGCTGAGCTACGATTGGGAGGACACGCCGTTTGAGTTGGGTGCAGGTGAGCAAGTGGAGGTCATCGCCCGGGCCAATGACGATGGGACAGGTCAGCGCCAATATCGCGAATGTGACGAGACCAATAACGAACGAACCTCCGTGGTCGCCTGTCCCTGTACCCGCGATGAGGATTGCGAGATTGGGTTTTTCTGCAATCCCGAGGGACTCTGCTTGCCCATCGAGGGATAGCCCACTCGATCTGGTTGTTTCCCACCAATCCACCCACCTGGGCTCGTCGGGACAGATGATTTCGTCGAGACTCCGACAGACTCAGACCTGTCCCTCGTCGCCGCATTCATCACCTGGTATTGCGTCGTTCAACTCGTCGCTCAGGTCAGTGCATCCCCCCCAGCCTACTCGATACGGATCAACGCATTCCCACCGCTAATACGGGGGATCCCGGATTTTCGAGGTACTTCAAGTAGCGCTGTAGGTCGGGGCTGGCGGATCGCACCATCTTCCGCGCCCACAGCGTAGTTTAGCGGAATCTTTCGCGCTCGGGCGTTCAGCGCACCGCGTTCAGCGTACCGCGTTCAGTGTTCAGCGCATCGCGTTCAGCGTTCAGCGCACCGCGAACGTCTATCGCACTACTATGGCGAACCCTCCGAAAGATCGGGCGCAAATAGCACGTGGTGGGTGTCGAGTCGTGCCACCATGCGGGCCACACCGCCGAACATCAGGTCGCCCAGCCATCCCCGGCCCTGGCTTCCCATCACGACGAAGTGGTCGGGGTTGGCGACCACGGTTTCGCGAACTACCTTCTTGGGGCGTCCCTCGATAATGCGAGTTTCCACGGTGTCAGCCCCGGCGGCGAGGAGCTGTCCGCGCAGCCGTTTGAGCGAAATTTGGGCCATCGATTCCTCGATTTCGTTTGGCTCCAACACATGAAGCAAGAGGACATCGCGAGCGCCGTTGCCGACCAATTGCTTTACCCAATCTTCGGCGGCCTCACAGCCCGCAGAAAAATCGGTGGGATGAAGAATGGGTTGATCGATGGTCAGTGGTTCGTCGGTGGAACTGCTGTACAGATAAACCGGTTTGGAGCAACGCTCCAGCACTTCTGCGGACACGCTTCCCAACAGCACCTCACTGGCAGCGCTGTGCCCGTTGTTGGCCAATACGATGAGGTCGACATCGAGTTCGTCGGCCACGGCTACGATTCCGGTTGCCGGGCGACCCTGTGTGGTCATCGGGTCTACCTTCCAGCCGAGTTCGCGCAGTTGTCCCGCCAGCTTCTCGAGCTTGGGTTCGCAATACTCGCTGTTAGCCATCGAGTCCGTGGTGGGCTGGGACACATGCCGTACATGTAGCAACGTCAACTGACGGGCCCCCAGTTGATAAAAGACATCGAGATGGTCGATGACATCCGTTGCAGAGGATGAAAAGTCGGTGGGAATGAGTAGGTGGGAGATCATGAGGTGCCTCGCGGGTTGGTCACGGAACGTTCAAACGCTAATCCCCGGTGCTTCAGGGCCGGGTAAGTATTGCGCCAAGAGTAGGAGAACAAGCCGCTTAGACAAGGGCGTTGTCGCGGATGACGGTGGATTCTCCTACATGCTGAAACAGCCCTGCATGGGCCAGCAAAACGGTTCGTTATAGGGAAGGCAGCCCTCACCGGGTGGGCAGGGGTCGTTGCACTCCATGGTGGCTGGACCGGATTGGCCGCCTCCGCAGTATTGTTGCACCGTAGTCGTAAAATCGCTGATTTCGCAATTGGGGCAGTTGCTGCAGTCGCAGCGCGACATACAGATGCCGTAGGGTTGGCAATGGGCTTCCGGTACGCAGACCTGCGTTGCCGTGTCGCAGGGATTGGGATCACATGGATCGATGCTCAGCGAGCAGTCCTGGCCGTCGAATTCGAAATCCTCGGGGCATGTGCACTGAGCGATTCCGTTGATGATCTCGCATTGGGCACAGTGGCCGCTGCAATCGACTTCTGCGCAACTGGTCGGTCCGTCGGGGACACAATGGTCACCCTCGAGACGTTGTCCCGGAGGGCATTCGCATTCGGCAATTTCCCCGACGACAGTACATGTCGCGTCCATGGGGCACGGCGATGGGTCGCAGGGGTCGGTTGCCTCTTCGACGTCCTGATCGTCACCTGAGCCCGCGTCCTCTGGTGAGCCGCCATTGGTGTCCATTGAGTTTCCGTTTGTCGTGCCAGCATCGTCACTGCCCTCGTCGCCACCCGTATCTTCATCGACGGTTTGATCGCAGCCCAGACCCGTACAGGGTTCGTCCTCATCGGTGTTATTATCGGACTGCGGAGGGGGCGGACTATCGGCGTCGTCGGGCGAGCTCGCATCACTTCCCGCGTCACCGGAGGACGTCACGATCGGCTGTGGAGGAGGGGTGCAACTGGCCACTGCGAGGATGAGGGCGAAAAATCCCACATAGAAGAGATAGGAACATATACGGACATCGAAGCGTATCATTGGGCAGTATCCAGTAGATTCGACCGTCGATTGGGCACGCTCATTCAAGGTCGAAGAGGGATTGGCTCCTGTCAAGGAGCCGGGGAGTCGAGGGCAGGGAAACAACATTTGGGGAGTTGATCGGCGAATACAATATCGTGCCATGGGGGCCTTGCGCTCCGAGCAACATCGCGCGCCGTGATCAGTGTTATCGGAATGAGCCAATCAGATTCAGCCAACAGTCCTCATAGGGTGATCTTGTTTTTTAACCTCGAAGGGCTCCAGATCCATGCAAATCCGCCAAACGTGATCGCAGCGGCGATGGTGCTGGCGTAGAGTTGGCCGTCGGGCCACAGCACACCGACGATGCCGGCACAGACAAAGGCAAGCGAGATCAGGCAGATGCGCAGATCGCTCATCAGGCCCACCGCGACCAGCGTGATCACGTAGATGGCTGTGTCCGCCGTGCGCGCCAGGACGATACTCTCGTCGAGGTACCACACGCTCCAGCGCAGAAAAGCCACCATCACGGCCATGGTGACGAAGATATAGACGAGCCGGCGATTTGCGATATTGGCGAGGACGCGCTTTCGAAAAGCGAAGATCGCCAGAACCACGATTCCAAGGTTGCGAAACCCGGAGCGGACGTGACTGCTCAGTTCTTCGTAGGGCGTGACCAGACCCTGATCAACTCGCACCGCGGCGTAGAGGCTAGTGGCGGTCCAGAAGATACCGAGGATGATCATCATAAGGGTGCGCGAGCCGGTGGCTTTCTCCAGATCGAAATTATGCTCCAGGATCTTGAGCCGCTCCAGATCTTCACGCTCCGCATCAAGATCTCGTGCCAGTTCGTCGGCTCGCTGCTCCAATTGCGGCTGTTCCTCGGGTAGATCGGCGATGCAGGCCCGCGCGGCCTCGAGATTTCGCTGATCGAGATGGTAGCCGATCATGATCTCGAGGCAGTCCTGGAGCCCACTTCGCGCCCGCGGGTTCTGGGGCCATATAAGCTGGGCCTGATAGAAACCGAATCGGCACTCTCCAAAGGTGTCATGAACGGTGAGCGCATCTGGCGAGGAATCGGCCGTCAATTCTTCGAGGTCGCTCAATTTTGCTTCCGCCGAAACGCTCAGCAATATTGATTGTCGGTGCTCTAAGAAAGCCTGCAGAGCGTTTCGAAACTCCTCGGCGGATGCATAGCGCTCTTCCGGATCGCGATGACAGGCACGATTTGCGATCTCCGCCAATTCCCGGGGGACATCCTGTCCGTATTGATAGGGCTCGGAGAGATGGGCGGCGAAGAGCGTTTGCAGTAGCGTCTGGCCCCTGTGCCGATGCTCGCCGGTGAGCACGTAATGAAGCGTCGCCCCCAGCAGGTAGACATCGGTCCGTTCGTCGAGCCCTTCGATCGCTTGCTCTGCCATCTCCGGCGCCATAAAGCCCGGCGTACCACATAGCCCCGAAGTATCGCTTCGGCTCGGCAGCAACGGCTGATCGGCGTCGGTGATCATCATGGCGATACCCCAGTCCACGAGGTAGACCTCGTCGAAGTGGCCGACCATGACGTTTTCGGGCTTAATATCGCGGTGAATGATGCCCCGGCTGGAGGCGAACCAGGCGGCGTTGGAAATTTTCACCAGGATCTCAAGATGCCGCACAAGATTGGCGGGCAACTCCGTATCTTCGTCGCTATCGCGATGATCGGCGTCGAGCAAATCGAGCCAGGATCTCCCTTCGACTCGCTTCATCACGATCAGTGGAGCTCCCTCGGAGGTGCATCCCACCTGGTAGATGGGAATGATGTTGGGGTGTTCCAGATAGCCTGTGACGTACGCTTCCTGAAGTAGCGAGCGAGCGGCTGCCTCGCCCACGTCTGGGCGCGTTGTCTTCACCGCCACCTCCCGATCGAGGGCGACCTGTTTGGCGAGCCGGACGATTCCCATTCCACCCTCGCCGAGGGTCTCGGCGATGTTTAGATCGGCATTATGCGTCGACTCGTCGTCCTCGTTCAGCGACAGCTCCGGCAGGGCATGAAGGCTCGGAGCCTGTGCTTCATAGCGAGTTGTAAGGCCGGGCCGAATGGAAACGGTGGGCTCGGAAACGGTCTGCAGCAACGTGGAATCGAGCCCCAATGTCTGCATATGGGTCTGAAACGAGCCGAGATCGGTGTAGCGGGACATCATTACTCCTCGACGGGCATTGGCGGTGAGGACGACGACGATGATGATGCCAGTGAATGACCAACTCCTACAATGGGCAGATCGTAGATGGCACCAACGACGAGATCCGATGATGCAGGCGATCGACCACCGGAGGTCCGATGACCTCAGGTCGATTGACCACCGGGGGTGTAATGACCGGTGATCCCCGGCCTCGGTGCAAACAGCGCACCATCGCTCAGGGCTACAAATGCCCCGCAAAAAACGCGGGACTGCGCGGGGACAGCGAGCACGTGCAACGACAAAAAACACGGCAACCGACCTCGGCGGGCTCAGATCGATCCATCTCGATCCAGGTCAATCGGGTCTCCCGCAGTTGCGCGTGCTTGTAGTCCCCGCGCAGCCGGAGCGAAGCGCAGGCATCTGTAGCCCCCGGAGAAGGGGCGTGGTTTGCCCCAAGCCCGGGGATCGTTGGTGGCACCAACGACGACGCCCGATGACCCCGGGGCGATCGACCTCGGCGGGCTCAGATCGACCCATCGATCCAGGTCATTGCGGCGCTTCGGTTGTGGTGATGAGCGTTTCTAATATGTTGCTCCTTCACGGATGGAAGTGGATGAATGGAGCCTATTTCTCGACCTGACGGCAGAGGACATGAAAATGGCGTCTCAAGTGTATCCACAGCATCTGGAGCCGGGGGCTACTCTGGGAGTGATCGCTACGTCGACTCCGATCGATGTGGCGGGGGACGCGTTGGTCGAGGTGGGTTTCGATCGTCTCCGGGGACATGGGTTCGAACTCGTGGAGGCGGCCAACTGTCGGAAACGCTGGGGACATACAGCGGGCACGATCCAAGAGCGTGTCGATGCGTTGCATCAGTTTTTTGTCGATCCCAATATCGACGGGATCATTTCGTTTTGGGGCGGAATGCAGAGCCATCAGCTTCTCGAGTATCTCGACTTCGAGTTGGTGGCGGCCAATCCCAAGGTCCTCGTCGGATATAGCGATCTCACAGCGTTGACGAACGGGATCACCGCCCGCACCGGGTTGGTGACCTACTCGGGGCCATCGGTCGTGACCTTCGCCAAGCCCACTCAGTTTGAGTATTCGTGGCGCTGGTTTGAGGAGGTCTTGATGAACGACGGCGATGAATTGCGATTTGAGGCATCGCCGGTCTGCAGTGACAACGTCTGGTATGAGCGCGACGACCGGGCGATGTTGGAGCGAGAGGCACCGGGATGGCGTTGTTATCGTAAAGGAATTGCCGAGGGCCCGATCATGGGAGGCAATTTTGGGACCTTATTGTTGCTCGCCGCGACGCCCTATTGGCCATCGATGGAGGGACGAATTTTATTCGTCGAAGAAGACGAAGTGGAATCTCCAGCCACCATTGACCGCATGTTTGTCCAGGCGCGCCAGATGGGAGTGTTCGATGATATTGCCGGTCTGGTGGTGGGACGATTCCCGGCCAGTGTGGGGTTTTCCGATGACGACAGTCTGGCGATGATCTTGGATGATGCGCTGCGAGGATACGAATTTCCCGTGATGGTCGATGTCGATTTCGGCCATACGGATCCACGGATGACATTTCCACTGGGCGTCGGTTGTCGAATGGACGCCCAGGCGTTGACCCTGGCGTTGGTAGAGCCCTGGATTCGATGATCGGAGGCTAAACGGGACGGGACGCGACTCAACTGAAACAAACGGCTCGGCGGCCCATTGAGCTATCTTTGGGACGAGCCAGTAGAAGCGGATCGAGTGAAGCACAAGAACTCGTGATGGTTTGGTGTAAATGGGGATCGACAGTCAATACGGGGGCCGTTTTCTGTTTGGTCGGGATCATCAGCATCGTGTAGGTAAAAACTGGTCGAGTGAAGCACGAGAGATCGGTGTGTTTTTTGCGGTCTGTTGATTTGGTTCTCCGTTGACTTGATTGGGTGCGTGCTTGCCCGTTCGGTTCCCCGAGCACTGCATAAATACAGGTCGGTGCGCTTCTCTCGGCCTATTAGTTCTGCCTGTTACTACGCCGTGAGCAGAAGTTGAGTGAAGCGTCTGCGCGCCGAGAGCACGTCGAAGCGGCGTTGCGGCTCGCTCGACGATGCTACATCGCATCGCCTCGTCGCCGCGCCTTGTCCG
>SKPJ01000411.1 GCA_007119595.1 Myxococcales bacterium | reverse complement strand
GAGGACGAGGACGTGATTCCGAGCTCGAGGACGAGGACGTGATTCCGAGCTCGAGGACGAGGACGTGATTCCGAGCTCGAGGACGTGATTCCGAGCTCGAGCACGAGGACGTGTACCGAGCACGAGGACGTGATTCCGAGCTCGAGCACGAGGACGTGTACCGAGCACGAGGACGAGTGTGCGGGCTACATATATCCCGAGGCTCGCAGTCTCTCAAAGGCGTCTTCCGCCTCCTGGTCCTGGGCCCGTGTGCTGCGCTCGGCTTTCGTCGTGGCCTGTAATTCGTCGATGATCTGAGGCACCGTCTCCGCCTCGGAAGGCATGGGAAAGGTACAGGGTGCGCAGCCCAGACTACGGTAGCGCCGCCCCTTTTCGTCGCTGAAATAAAGGCTGGTGATCGGGATCTGTTCCCGGTCGATATACTCCCAGATATTGACCTCCGTCCAATGCAGGAGGGGGTGAATTCTGATATGGGTGCCCGGGGCGAAGTCGGTCTTGAATTGATCCCACAGCTCCGGGGGCTGGTCCCGAAAATCCCATTCGAAATTTTCGTCACGCGGGGAGAAATAGCGCTCCTTGGCCCGTGTTCCCTCTTCGTCGCGTCGAATGCCCAAGAATACGGCTTCAAAGCCCTCTTCGGCGATCACATCCTGCAGGCCGTCTCGCTTCAAAAGAGAACAGCATGTGACTCTCGAGGCGTTGCCGTCGGGATAGGTATTTTTGTCGGCCAGGGCCTGTTCATTTTGTCCCACCACCAGGTCGAGTCCCCACCGTCTGGCGGCATAGTCCCGAAAATCGATCATCTCCTGGATCTTATAATTCGTATCCACGTGGACGATCGGAAATGGGACGTGGCCAAAAAATGCCTTTCGGGCCAGCCAGAGCAAAACACTCGAATCCTTGCCGATGCTCCAGAGCATTCCCGGATTATCGAATTTTCTAAAGGCCTCGCGGATGATGTAGATGCTCTGACTCTCCAAGGCGTCGAGATGGCTGTAGTCCGGCATCTCATCGCGCGGCGAGTAGCGATGGGGTTCGAAATAGGCGAAAGAGGAGCGATCTCGACCGTCGATGACATCGAAATCGGTCTGCAGGGCGGTAGCAGTACTCATGATGATTCCCCGGTCTTTTTCTCGGTGTGTAATCCGCATTCTCTGGACTCTGGTTCTTCCCACCACCACCTTCCGGCACGGCGGTGTTCACCCGGTTCGACAGCCCGGGTACAGGGGGCGCAGCCGATGGACGGATAGCTCCGGTCGTGGAGTTCGTTATACGGGATATCTCGCGCTTCGATTCGGGCCGTGACGTCGTCTTGTTTCCAGTCGGCGATGGGATTGAGCTTGAGGATATTTCCGTGGCTGCGATCGATCTCGACCTTCGGCGTGCCCTGGCGGGTCACGTTCTGGCCACGTCGAAGGCCGGTGATCCAGGCCTGACAGCTCGACAGAGCGCGATTGAGGGGAGCGACCTTTCTTATAAAACAGCATTCCAGTCGCTCTTCTCTGGACTCATAAAAACTATTCGGGCCCTTTTCACGGAGCATTTCTTCGACCTTTTCGCGCTCCGGAAAATAGGTCTCGATCTGCAGGTCGTAGCGCTCCCGGATTTGCGAAATCACGTCATAGGTCTCTTGATGAAGCCGACCTGTATCGAGGGTAAAGATTCGAATCGGCACGTCCGCCTCGTCGATCAGATCGACAAGGACCACATCCTCGAGACCGAAACTGGAGGCCAAGGCGACCTCGTCGCCGAATTCGGCGTGTGCCCAGCGCAGTAATTCGACCGCCGAAGCGTCTTCAAAGCGCTCCTGCAGCGCTTTTACCTCTTCGTCGGACCGGACCTGCTCGTATGTGGGGATCTCGAATGTCATCGTCTGTGCTTCGCAGTTGCTGTGTAGTGCTGCCGCTCACTCCGGTATGGATCGTCGAACGCGGCGAAAGAGCGGTTTCTCCTCGTCCACAGCGGGTTGATAATTCACGGAGTATTTCTCGAATCCCTGCAGGGCCTCTTCCAGATCGAAGTCCTCGGCGAGATCGAAGGCGTCGAAACCACAGCGACGCATGAAAAAGAGCTGGTCGTGATGCACGTCGCCGACGGCTCGAATTTGACCTCCGAAGTCGTAGCGCTCCCGCAAAAGGCGGGCCTTCGAGTAGGAGCGGCCATCCCGAAAATGGGGAAAATCCAAAGCGATCAGTGACAGATGCTCCAGATCGTCGACGATTTCATCGAGTCGTTCTTCGGCTTCCACGAAAACCCCGACGTCGCGGTCCAGCAATTCGTCGCGCCGGGCTCGCCACAGACCGAGGCTCACCAACAGCGGGCCGTCGGGAAGCTCCAGGGCCGCCAGATCGGCGTCCTCCTCGGGAATTAATTTCCGAAACTTATCCTCCGTGATCCGTAGATCACCGTCTTGTTTTTCAATGATCTGCATAGACTCGCTCCTTAAATGGGTCGAAGCCGACTCGCCGCACCGTTTGCAAAAAGGGCTCTCCTCCCTGTCGATTTTCCAGATAGACCTCGACGATATCCTCGACGGCATCGGCGACGTCGGTCTTGGCGATCGCCGGTCCCAACCACCGTCCCAGCGAGGCGTCGTTTTCCGCCGATCCGCCGAGCATGATCTGGTACCAATCCTCTCCGCGCTTATCGATTCCCAGAATGCCGATATGCCCCACGTGGTGGTGGCCGCAGGCATTGATACAGCCACTCATTTTGATCTTTAGATCGCCCAGGTCATACAGCTCTTCGAGCTCGTCGAAGCGCTCGTTGATCTGATGGGCGATGGGAATGGAGGCCGCGTTGGCCAGCGCGCAATAATCCAGTCCCGGACAGCAGATCATATCTGTGAGTTTACCGATATTCGGGGTCGCCAACTCCAGCTCGTCCAGGGCTTGCCACAGCTCGTAGAGATCGCCGACCTCTACATCCGTAAAGACCAGATTCTGTTCGTGGCTCACTCTCAATTCCCCGAAGCTATAGCGATCGCTGAGATCGGCGATGGCGTCCATCTGATCCGCCGTCGCATCTCCCGGAGGCACATCCGGGGTCTTTAGCGACAGGTAGACCACGCGATAGCCGTCGGCGCGATGGTCGTCGGTATTGCAATTATGCCAGGCCCGAAATTGGAGGTTATTTTCCAGTTTTTGCTCCAGCGCCTTCTGGCCCTCCACCGCACTTTCGTCGTAGTCGTGAGGCGTGAAATGAGCCTTGACCCTCTCGATCTCCTCGTCGGTCAGGGTCAGCGCTCCGTTTTTGATGCGCGACCACTCCTCTTCGACCCGGCGGCTGAATTCGTCGACCCCCAGGGTCTTGACCAGAATCTTGATCCGCGCCTTGTATTTGTTGTCGCGGTCACCGAATTGGTTGTAGACCCGCAGAATGGCCTCCGTATACGAAAGGAGGTGTTTTTTGGGCAAAAACTCGCGGATCGTGGCGCCCAAAACCGGAGTCCTTCCCAGCCCTCCGCCGACGATGATTTCAAATCCCACCTCACCGCCATCGCCCTCTACGAGACGCACACCGATGTCGTGGACGATCACGGCGGCCCGGTCGTTTTTGGCGCCCGTAAAGGCGATTTTGAATTTGCGGGGCAGGTAGGTAAATTCCGGATGAAACGTCGACCACTGGCGCAATAGCTCGCAATAGGGACGCGGATCTTCGAGCTCATCGGGGGCCACACCGGCCAGATGATCGGTGGTGACGTTGCGCACGCAATTGCCGCTGGTCTGGATGGCGTGCATCTCCACCTCGGCCAGCTCCTCCAGGATTTTTGGTACGTCGCCCAACTCGGGCCAATTATATTGGATATTCTGACGGGTCGTGAAATGGCCGTATCCCCGGTCGTACTCCCTTGCAATATGGGCCAATTTCCTCAGTTGCTCCGAGGACAAAAGTCCGTAGGGAACAGCGACGCGCAGCATATAGGCGTGGCGCTGCTTGTAGAGGCCGTTCATCAGCCGCAGCGGTACGAATTGCTCCTCGCTCAACTTGCCATCGACCCGGCGCCGGACCTGATCTTTGAATTGCCCGGCTCGCTCGGTGACGATCTGTTTGTCGTATTCGTCGTAGGCGTACATTTTTCAAACTCCGTGATATTCACGAATGACGTGAAAGCCGCGTCGAATCTGCGGGCTCACAATGACTTTTCTTGCTTCTCCCAGGCGCCGCTATTGCCCTGCGGCGTTCGCGCTGTGATCTGTTCTCTCAATGCGACGACCTCACCGACCACCAAGGTCGCGGGAGGCCGCAGCTCCACGGCACGCACCGCCGCAGCGATGCTTTCGACCGTGGCCTGCACGACCTGCTGATCGTCGAAGGTCCCCCGGCGCACCATGGCCGCCGGTGTCGATCCCTCGACGCCGGCTTCCAGCAGGTTGTCGACGATGGTTTCCAGACGACCTACGCCCATCAGAACCACCAAGGTGCCCCCGGCAGCGGCCAGACGCCGCCAGCGACTCGCCAATTCCTCCTTGGAGACCGTGCCACTCATCCCGGTGATCACCGAAAAATGGGTGGTCACGCCTCGGTGGGTGACCGGGATCCCCGCCGCCGCCGGAGCGCTGATGCAGCTCGATACGCCGGGTACGACTTCGACCTCGATACCCCTCTTTCTGAGGTAGACCGCCTCTTCCCCACCACGACCGAAGACGAAGGGATCGCCTCCTTTAAGGCGCACCACGAAATGTCCCTGAGCGGCCTCTTTGGCCAATAACCCGTTGATCACATCCTGTGAGGTGCGCTTTTTGCCGGGGATCTTGCCCACGTCGACCAGCCGAGCCTCTTCGCCACAGACTTCGAGCAGCCGGTCATCGGCCAGATTGTCGTAGAAGACGACGTCTGCCCGCCCGAGCATCCGGTGGGCCTTGAGCGTGATCAGTTCTGGATCGCCCGGACCGGCGCCGACGAGGGCGACCTTTCCGTTTGTCTGGTAAGTGCACTTTTTTGCCATACTCTGAACCTCGCAGAAGCTCGTCTCAACCTGTGAAGACCAGCTTTCCGACTAATTCATAGTTTGTCAATAGGAATTAATTGCTTAATCGCATACGATGGGGTATAAGGGAGCCATCGCACCGTCCCGCATGGCGATCAAGAAAACCGAGAACCCAACCAGCGAAACCAATGACCGACCACTTCGACGATCTCGATATAGCCCTGGAAAATAGGGAGGCCGTGCGATCTCTGCGGCTCAAAAAACAGACCCGCGACGGGCTTCCCGAGCAGATCGAGAACTTTCCGAACCTGAAGTCCCTCGACGTCTCGCGGGGATCTTATGCCGCCTTTCCCGGTTCCCATGGCACCCACCCGAGAGTGCGAAGTTTGCTCGTGAGCCGCTCCTGTATTTCCACGGTGACCGAAGAACTCGGTGATTTCTCTGCACTTCGCGAACTCGATCTTTCGTGGAACGAATTTTCCCAATTGCCGAACTCCGTCGAAAAACTCCGAAAACTTCAAACGCTCCGGATCGAGCGCACTCCTCTTCAGCGATTGCCCGACGAAATCGGTGTTCTACAACAGCTGGAATCTCTCGAATTGGCGGGCTGTGAGCTCGTCGAATTGCCTGACTCCATCGGCGATTTGAGGAATTTAAAATTTCTCGACTTGACGGGGAGCAATCTCGAGAAACTCCCGGAATCCATCGGCCGATTGAAATCACTTCGCGTCCTTCGCCTCGGCGGAAATCACTTGCGAAGTTTGCCGCAATCGATCGCCGATTTAGAGTCCCTGGTCGAACTCGATGTCAGTGCAAATGATCTGGAATCCCTGCCCCCGGCGATCGCCAGGGAGCACTGCTGGAGCTCTCTGCAGAGGCTCTCTTTTGCAAATAACGAAAAGCTCGATGTCGAAGAGATACTTCAGGCCACCGAAGGCATCGCTACGTTGAGAACGCTCGATCTGTCGAGACATCGACTCCCGGCGGATGCGAAATTTCCCCCGGGTCTAAGAGAAATTCGATGGCGTCACGGAGACTCAAAATGCCTGCCGGAGAGCCTTTTTGGATTGGTCGATCTCGAAGTTTTCGATCTCGCATTCGGTCGACTTCGGATCCTGGACCGACGATTATCCAATCTGACGAAATTGCGCTCACTGGACCTGACCGCCCATGCCCTGGAGTCGCTACCAATTGAATTGGGAGAGTTGAGCGAGTTACGAACGCTCTCCCTGGGCTCCAATGAACTTCGCCGACTACCCGACACGATCGGAGGGCTTACAGCCCTGCGAAAATTGGATCTGAGCTTCAATCCCATCCAGGCCGTGCCGGCCGAATTGTCTGCGGCCCGTAAACTGCGAGTCATCGACCTGGAAAACGCCCGGATCACCCGCTTCGATCAGATCGGCGAAGCGCTGCGCGGCTGTGAACAGTTGGAGAGAGTAAAGCTGGTCGGAAATCCCATCACCCTCGATGTCGAGGCCTGTCGAAAATTGCGGAAAAGCCATCGAGATTGCCGCTGGGAACTAAAGCCCGGTAAAGCGCTTCACAGGATCTTTCACGAGGCAAAACGTCACCTCGCGA
Source organism: Myxococcales bacterium (assembly GCA_007119595.1). Classification (GTDB taxonomy): domain Bacteria; phylum Myxococcota_A; class Bradymonadia; order Bradymonadales; family Bradymonadaceae; genus SLJM01. The sequence continues at coordinate 3,218 of SKPJ01000411.1, read as the reverse complement.
TGGACCAGATCGACAAGGCGCGAAAGAAATTGGAGAGGGTCGCACGATTCGAAATCACAGACGACAACGGAGAGCCCGAAGAATTTACCACCCACCGCGCCCGCAGTGACGCCCGGGCCATATTGGAGCAAATCGATTCGTGAAACGAACGCACATCGATTACAACGACGAGGCAATATCGATGCCGTCTAGGTCGACGCCATGCCGAGTGGCCAGGTCTTCGATCCAGGTGGCGATCGCTTCCGCTTCGCCCTCACAGGCCCCGGGAAGAGCCGCGGCGAATGCACGCCAAAATTCAGTGATATTGCCCTTCTTTCTCGAGGCGATCAGGGGGCGAATCTCCCTGGCGAGGCGGGCGCCTCGCTGCCAACCCGGCGAGAGTGTCTTTTCGAGATGGCGGCGAAGCGCAGCGGAGATGGCTGGTCCGGCTCCACCGGTGTCGACGGTCAAACGCAAATGGTCGAATTCGACGCGCGCCGGAATCGCAAAATCACCTCGCGACGGATCGTCGGCCACGCCGACGGGGATCTTCCGTTCTCGAGCCCTCCGAGCCACCATCTGGTTTATCTCGCCGTCGTCCGTGGTGGCCAACGCGAGGGTGGCACCATCGAGATCGCCTTTTTCGAAGGCCCGTTGCTCCCACTGGAGATCACCGCGTTGCGCCCGGTGTCGGATTTTTTCACTGGCCATGGGGGCGACGACGATCACCGCGGCCCCTCCCCGAATCAGTGGGTCGATCCGCCGGGTAGCCACCGACCCGGCACCGACGACGACCACCGATTTTCCAGAAATATCGAAGACAACCGGAAATCCTTTCACAATACCTCCACTACCTCTTAAGGAGAACACGCCATGCTCGAGACCTACTTCGGAGAGACAAAATTACAGATTCGCCGCGGCGACTTATCGCAGGCCAAAGTCGATGCCGTAGTCCGCGAGACGGACCCCTCTCTCGGCCATGAATTCGGCCCGGACGACCTCCTCGAAGCCGGTGGAGACACCGTCACCACGGCCGTCGAAGCGGCCCGCAAAGAACTCGGCGAGCAGGGTCTGATCACCGGTGAAGTGGTGGTCACCGACGCCGGTGATCTCGGCGCCCAAGTATTGGTGCACACGACGTTGCCGGACTGGAAAAATCGGTACCACGGTGAAAAAATCGACCTGGAGCGAAGCTACCAGAACGCCATCGTAGCCGCTATCGACCGGGACCTCACCACCATCGCATTTCCCGCTCTCGGACTGGGAACCCGACAATTTCCCGGCTACGAGGCGACGGTCATCGCACTAAATACCGTCGAGCGCGTGGTCACCTTTAAGGACCGGCGCACCGACTACCGGGGTGCCATCGAACGAGTGGAAATCGTCCTTGCCACAGACCAAGATTTCCAGTTGTATCGCAAAGTCTATCGGGCCTATGCCCACCGCTGGGATGAGCAGCGCGCTGCACGCTAAAGTCGATTCGAGGAGAAAGCCAAGTATGACCTTTATCATCACCGAAGATTGCTGCGGAACCTGTGACACCTCCTGCGTCGACGTCTGCCCCGTCGATTGCATTCACGGCCCCCTTCCTCTGGAGGAAATCCGAGATATTGTGGCCGCAGGTGAACTCGATCAACACCCGCAATTGCAACTCTATATCGATCCCTTCATCTGCATCGATTGTGGCGCCTGTGTGCCCGAATGTCCCGTGGAGGCGATCTTCGACGAATTCGATCTCCCCGAGGAGCACTCCGAGTCCCTTGAGACAAACGCCGCATTTTTCGAGGACTAGTGGTGCCCGACAACGAGCCTATCGATCTTCTGGTGGTCTCTCACGGCTCCAGTTTGGAGCCCGACTGCTATCGGCCCATCGACGAGATCGCCAACGAGCTTCTCGATTCCCCCCGGATCAACGCTGTTTCCACCGGTTTCTTGAAGCAAAACCCCTCTCTTCGCCAGGGCTGGCGAGCGTTGAAGGGACCCCGTGTAGTCGTCGCTCCCTATCTGGCGAGCGCCGGATTTTTTGCAGAGCGTGTCCTTCCGAAAAAATTGGGATTTCCACCCGTAGAATTCGGAAAACCCTTCGAATTCGAAGGGCGTCAGGTGATCTACACCGAAGCACTGGGAACGGACCCCGCCCTCACGGATATCGTCGAGACTGTCGCCCTGGAAATCGCTGACGGACAACGGGGCCCCAATCCCGGAGATACAACCCTCGTCGTTGTCGGACACGGTACGCCGCGACATCGCCACTCCGGCAAATCGGTCCACCATTGTGTCGCCCGTCTGTCACCGCGAGGTATTTTTCGGGATGTCCGGGCCGCCTTCGTCGACGAAAAGCCCTTCGCAGACAATATCCTCGACGAATGTCGCCACGGAGACGTCGTCGTTGTTCCCTATTTCGTCTGCGACGGCCCCCACGTAAAAACAGATATCCCCTCGGCATTTGGTATTTCAAAACCGATCTTTCGCGCCCCTCACACCGTCGGCGCTCATTGTATCTGGTATGCCCACGCCATAGGAACCCGCCGGGAGATGATACAAATTCTGGCAAATCGAGTCGAAGAGGCGGCCAAGCGCTACTCGTCACCGCCATCATCAAGGGCGTAGCGAAGATCCAGGATATACTCGGCAAGTGCTACGCGATCGACGTCTTTAAACTGTGGAAAGTCGCGCATTGCCGTATCATGGATCCCGTCCTCCAGGGTTTTGAGAATACCATCGGCGGTGGGACCATTGGTCCACCGATCGGCGGGATTATCGAAGGCAAACCCCTCTCCGGCGGGCCCGTCGCCGGCGCCGAGTTGGCCGTGGCAGTCGGCGCAGACCTGAGCGTAGACCTCGGAGATATCGTATTCCAGATCGTGGGGAGGAGGCCTGTCGTATCCACTTTCGTCGTCGCCATCATCACTCGCCAATTCATCCGACGGCTCATCAGATGGAGTCTCGTCGGATGGCGCCTCAACAGCGCTACTGTCATCATCGGCGAGAGCGGCTCTCACGGCCCCGTCGGCCGCCGCCTGAGTGGAGCACCCGGTGACGAATAGGAGGAGACCGATTAAGAGAACGGAGGTCAATTGACTTCTCATTGCTGTAGCTCGTCAGTGTAGCTCGTTCCCATCCGGAATTCCCGAATCTGAGCAGGACCGAGATGAAATCTTCGAGATCGATATTCGGCGCAACCGCAGGCGTAGCCGGAGGCTACTCCAAGTGTTAAGCCGATATCGAGATCGTGATTT
>SKPJ01000337.1 GCA_007119595.1 Myxococcales bacterium | reverse complement strand
GATTCGCTGACATCCTTGATTCGAAAATTGAGAGCCACCGGCAATTGCCGTGCCCACACCTCTTCGACAGCCTGTTCCAGACGAAACACGGCGACCATATAGCCCGACAACACGTCTTCCTCGCCGGCGAATACAGGACCGAACACACCGAATACCGATGCGTCCTCGGTGCCTTCGAGGGGACCAACCATACGGGCATTGCCAACGGTGGCTACATTCTCCAATCGCCTTGTCATATCGGGAATGGTCGTCCAGTCGAAACCGGGGGGAAAGACCTCGGTGACCGGTACGGAATACAATACTGGAAACGATGTCTGGCGCGGTGGCGCCGGCACCCATTCCCCCTCTTGGCCGCGGGCCAAGAATTCGTATTCTCGATCCCAGATCGAATTCCCATAAGCGAGCAGCTGCTGGCGCTCGTCTGCGTCGACGACGGGAACCCACATCAAGGCCGTAACATGCACATGGTGGGCCAAATAGCTTTCGACGAAGCGCTGAAACTCATCGGCCTCGATGCGCTCCCTCCCCTCGTAGAAGGCCATCAGTGCCTCGACGGCCGCCTCTCGCCCCCGAAGTTGATCGGCCACTGCCCCGGCGTGCTGCTCGGCATCGAGCTGAAATTGAAGCTCTACGTATTCCGCCTCCCGAAGCTCGAGCCAATGCCAGCCCAACACACTGGCCACCAGCCCCCCAACGGCGAGACATACCACGGCAATCCGGCGTTTCCAGGGCGAAAACGTCTCCTTTTCGTTCTCCTCGACCTCCACCGAGAACAGCTCCTTTTGCCCCCGTGGATCGCGCAGATGTTCGACCATTTCATCGCTACTGATATTCACCCACTTGCTCCTGCGACGGATTCCGAAGTGCGCACCGATCCCTCCCCCGCCGGTACGCGGCGAAAACCTCCCCCCACAATCTAAACACTGCTCCGCCACCAGCCTGAAGTCACACCCTGTAGTCATATTGTGACGTCAGGCCGTTTTGCTATCGCTTCAATGCCCGGCACAGGGCATCGCTGACATGGAGGTCGTCAAACTCAAAGCCGGCCTCCAACAGGCGCCGCGGGCGCACCCGCTGGCCCGACAACAGCACCTCCCGGGCCATTTCAGTGCCTACGGCCAGTTTCAATAATGGAGCGGGCACCGGCAATTTCGCGGGCCGGTCCAACACATCGCCCAGAGCCTGCGCGAATTCCCGATTGGTCACCGGATTCGGGGCGGCCATATTGATCGCTCCCGCCAATGGAGCTTCGTCGATGACGAAAAATAAGGCTCGCAACAGGTCGTGCAGACTCACCCAGCTCATATACTGCTCTCCGTCGCCGAACCGTCCCCCGACCCCCCATTGAAAGGGTGTGAGCATCTTGGAGAGCGCACCGCCACGAGGCGACAAAATCATAGCAAAACGAGCATTTACGACCCGGCAATCGGTGTGGCGCACCGGTTCGCAGGCGGCCTCCCACTGCCGACACAGATCGGCCAAAAATCCCTCCCCGGACTCGCTGCTCTCGTCGACCCACTCATCGCCACGAGAACCGTAATAATCAGTCCCGGAAGCACAGATGAAGATCTCCGGCGGATCGGCAAGTGACGCAATCGCTTCCGCGACAAGGCGGGTGCCCACGACGCGACTCTCCACAATGGCCCGCTTGTGCGAGCTGGTCCACCGCCGCCCGATGGACGCCCCGGCGAGATGTACGACGGCATCGACTCCTGCGAACGCCTCGGCATCGATCTCTTGATCTTCCACAGACCAATAGATTCCCCGGTCTTCGCGCCGGCGTACCATCGGTACCACCGACCAACCCCGAGACTCTGCCTTGTCACTAAGCGCCGAGCCGACCAGACCGCTGGCCCCCGAAATGGCCATCACTCCTTTCTCACCGTCACCACTCATCGTCACCCTTTAGCCCTCTGCTCCTCCTCGACGAAACGCCCCTCGATGAGCGCTCCAAAGGAGCCATTTCCCGTAAACTGCCATCCCAGATGAATCTGGCATCCGCCGCAGAGAGCGATCTGCCAGCGATAACCGGCGAACCAGGAAAACTCCGCAGATGGCTCACCGATGGGTAACACACCGGAAACGGGATGAAAGCAGGCCACGTGATAGACATGGCCGTGGGGATTGACCTTGACGTGGCGATGCGCACCGTCAACGCGGGTTCGCGCCGACACCGTGGTCAATGGAGCGCGACAGGTCTCACATAAGATCTTGAGCGAATCGTCACCGGCGGTGTGCTGTGGATCGAGGTCAATGTCGACACTTTTGTCCCCTCCGGATTCTTCATCGCTTTCGTTTTTTCGCAAGCATTGCATCATGGCGTCTCGACTCAATCACGTGGCGTCCTTACTTGACCTGTGGTCCACCGACGGGCACGGTCAACCTCCTCCCCCATTGTCTCATCATCGGTGTGTCCAATGGCAAGCAAGGGAGATTGAATATCCACGCTGTGCACCGAGTAAGCCCATGGATTCGTCGCTGAACTTCGGCCCCTTTCGACTCATCCATCCCCTGGGAACGGGCGGAATGGCGCGGGTCTGGTATGCCCTGCATCGAGAGCAAGAGCAACCGGTTGCCATCAAGGTTTTGACCGCCGAGCGGGCACGGGAGCAGCGCTTTGTAACGGCATTTCGCCAGGAAGTCCGGGCCGTGGCCCGATTGCGCCATCCCAACGTCATACGCATCTTCGATTGCGGATCTGTCCCGGCGGACGCCGAAGCACTGACCGACGGCAAGGTCATGGCGGGCAGTCCCTTTTTGGCCATGGAGGCCGCCGATACGACCCTGGCGTCGCTGGATCACAACAAACTAACCTGGCCCCATGTGCGCATGGTACTGATGCATATCCTCGACGCCCTGGCCCATTCCCACGCCCGTGGACTGATTCACCGGGATTTAAAGCCGGAGAATATTCTCCTATTTACCAGTAATTCCACAGCCCGATTAAAGATCACCGACTTCGGGCTCGCCCATGCCATGAATTTTACCGGAAGCTCCCCGGTGGCCGACGAACGGGTCTCCGGGACGCCGCGCTATATGGCACCGGAGCAAATCGCTGCCGAGTTCAGGATGCAGGGGCCGTGGACCGACCTATATGCCCTGGGGTGTTTGACCTATTGGCTGACCACCGGCGAGCCCCCCTTTACTTCCGATACGGTCGCTGACGTGTTACGGGCCCATTTGAGCGATCCGCGACCAGAACTTGAACCTGAGATCGAGACGCCGCGGGGGTTTGAGCATTGGTTGGCCCGCCTGGTGGACCGAAGGCCGGGCGAGCGCTTTCAACGGGCCGCCGATGCGGCCTGTGAATTGGCCCGCATCGACTCCACCGCCTCACCTCGAGCGATCACATTGGTGGCTCATACCGACGAGGGCCGAGCCCTGGATGTCACGGTCGTCGATGACTCCGAGAAGACCCAGATTTTACGGGACACCCTCGACGTTTCCCAATCGGTCACCGACGAGATGCCCGCTTACCAGAAAAACTCGATGCGACTTCCCGAACTTCCCCGCGATTGGCGTCACTCCGAGCCTCAGCAGGAGTCGATTGAGATGGTCGGCGTCGGGCTTGGACTCTACGGCATTCGCCAACTTCGCCTGGTGGGAAGACATGCCGAACGGGATCGCCTGTGGCAGACCCTCACCGACATGCGACACACCCGGCGGCCCCACGGAGTCATCCTCAGCGGCCCGGCGGGAATCGGAAAGTCCCGGCTCGCCAATTGGCTCGCCGAACGAGCCCACGAAGTCGGTGCCGCCGAAGTACTGCGGGCTTCCCATAGTCCCGTTTCAGGCCCCGCCGATGGGCTGGGCCGTATGTTCTCCGACTTCCTCGGCTGTACCGGCCTGAGCCGAGCAAAGATTCTGGAGCGATTGCGCAATTTTTATGCCCGCCACAAAGACCTCGACGATGAAGATCTTCACCAGTGCATGGCGCTGACCGAACTCATTGCGCCGAGCTCCGATCCCGACTTCGACGAGTCCGATATTCGGGTTCGCTTTTCGAAGCCACGGGAAAAATTCGTGGTCTGGGAAAAATTATTGCGCAAAATCGGCGCCCATCGACCGGTGGTACTGCTATTCGACGACGTCCATTGGGGTAGCAAGACCCTCCAATTTGCCCGCTATTTATGCCGCCCCCAGCGACGTGGAAACCTACCGATAATGACAGTGATGACCTGTCGAATCGAGGCCCTCGATCAATTCCCGCTGGCCCGCCAACTACTGGAGGAGCTTCGGGCACAGCCGCTGGTCGATGAACTCCATCTGCCCCCATTGAGCGACGACGAACACGACGAGCTGATCGAGGATCTATTGGGACTGCAACCCCGGGCGGCGCGACAGGTCGCAGATCGGACGGCCGGAAATCCCCTCTTCGCCATCCAGCTCGTCGGAGACTGGGTGGAGCGAGGCATCCTCGAAATCAGCGACGACGGTTTTCAAATTCCCGCCGGGGAAGAAGCTCCGCTGCCGGCCAATATCCACCATTTGTTGACGGGACGCCTGGAAAAGCTCGTCGGTCATGGCATCGACGAGCGGAGCAGCGACGCACTGCTGGCACTGGAATTGGCGGCGGCTCTGGGCCGAAGAGTGGATTATCGAGAGTGGCGCGTGGTCTGTGACATCGCCGGGGTGATTGTACCGAGTGATCTGCTCGACGCCATGGCCTCCCGAGCGCTGGCCCGGCCCACCGATCATGGGTGGATATTCGTCCACGGTGCACTGCGGGAGACCCTGGAGCGGGTGGCCTCGGAAAACCGCCGACTCACCGATCACCATCGATGCTGCGTCTGCATGTTGCAAAGGGTCTACGACACCGACCGAGATGCACTGGCCCATCGACTGGCGCGCCATCTGCACGCCGCCGGAGCCTACGAGGAAGCCCTTGACGCTTTTCGCCGATCCATGCGTCACGCCTGGATGTTCTCCGATATCGAATCTGGGCAGGCGCTCTTTGAGCGCTTCGAGGCCACACGGGCTACGCTGGGCATCGCCGACGACGACCGCCGCACCGTCGAGGGATGGTTGGAGTGGGTGGTCTTGCTTCACCGCGCCTTTCGCCTCGAGGAAGCCGGCGAATTGCTCGATCAGCTCGAACCGGTGTGCAAAGCGCGGCAATGGCCCTCCCTGCTGGCTCGCATCTACTATCTTCGATCCCGCGTCGCCGGCGTTTTGGGATCGATCCGGGAGGGCCTGGAGTTTGGGCGGCGATCACTGACCCTGTACACCAAGCAAGGTGACCAATACGGAATCGCCCGGGCCTCCTACAAATTGGGCTGGCTTCATCGCTGGCGCGGCGAATTCGAAGAGGCCCGCCAACTGGTGGAGAGGGCCGAAAGACTCTTCGCCGATCTCGACGACGAGTATCACTACAATATGAGCCTCTCCACCCTGGGCATCGTCTGCCTCGGTCAACAGCGCTACGACGAAGCCATCGATTATTTCCAACGAGCCCTGCAGGGCTTTCGCCGCCACGGCGATACCAATCAGATCGCCAATTGCTACAACGATCTGGGCGAGGTGTATCGCTATCGAGGTGAGTTGGACCGGGCCGAGGACCAATACCGGCAAGCCCTGCGAATCAACAACCGATTCGCCGTGCGAAGCCATCTATTCTACAACCTCAATCTGGCCTGCGTTTTGCTCGAACAAGGCAAGTTCGAGGAGGCGATCCCCTTTTTGAAAACGGGTCTGGAGACCGCGATGAACAACGACCGCCTTCAATTCGCAGGCTGTGCCCACGCCGGCATGCTCGCCGCCTGCGCCGGCACCGCAAATTGGGAGGGCTTCGACCATCACCTTCGGCAAGCGCCACGACATCTGGCCGATAGCGACCTGGTGGACCGAGACCTGGCGCTGTCATTTCAATGGGCTGGCGAGCAAGCGCTGCAACAGGGCAAAGGGCGTCGCGCAAAAGCGGCCTTTGACTTCGCCATCGATCAGTGGCGACAACTCGACGAGCTCGACCAGATCGCCTCCATCGAAGAATTGCTGGCTGCCTACGCCTAGCAGGGTGCCAGAGTTTCTCCGCACGCTGCTAGACGCCTGACCTCGCTTACTTCCAGCGCCCCACCGAAACTGCTAAGGTTGGCCCCAACTCACGGCTTCACTATGGTTTTTGGAGCGATAACGCGAGTCTTATTGACGGAATACCGACTATTTTGCAGTACGAATCCACGACATTCATCCCTCGTACCACCCACAGAAAGCAGTTGGAGACCCGATTGGAGGCGGGCACCCGATTGCTGACCATCACCGGACCACCCGGAGTGGGAAAGTCTCGCTTCATCCGGGAATTTATAGTTCGTGAAGAGATCGGCCAACGCTTCGATATCATCTCCTTCGATATGTGCTCCGAGACGACGGTCGCCGAACTGGAGTCCCGGCTTACCGGCGCATCGCAACGCAAAAAAGGCGAGGGTAGCCCACATCGGCGCCTGGTCGTGATCGACAACTGCGATGTGATTCTGGAGCAACTATCAACCCTGCTCCCGGACTGGCTCGAGACCCAACCCGACACATTTTTCGTGCTCACCACGCGCGAGTCCTTGGGACTGCGGCGGGAGGTGCGGCTTGCCATCGACCCCCTTTCTCCCGAGAGCGCCCGATCACTATACGCCGAAGTGGCCCACAACACCTGCTCGGACTTCGAATTGAGAGCTCCCGTAGAATCGGTGGTCGACAATCTGATCTCCCGCCTCGACGGACTCCCGCTGGCGGTGGAGTTGGCGGCTCGAAGGGTTCCCACCTTCCCGCCGGGGGCATTGCTCGATCGCCTCGACGATCGACTCGATCTATTGGCGCTTCATGCCGACGGTTCCCCCAACCATCACCACTCCCTTCGCAAGACCCTGCAGTGGTCATGGGAGCGGCTCGACGAAATGGAGCGCAAGGTCCTGGCGCAGTGCTCGGTGTTTCGCAGTGGATTTGACATTGCGGCCGCTGAATCGATCGTGGAGACCACCTCCGGCGAGGTGATCGATGTCATTGACTCCCTGATCCGAAAATCCCTTCTCTCGGGCACCATGTTGGACCATCCGGCCGGCGAAAACCGTCTACAGATGCTGGAATCGATTCGGCTCTTCGCTCACGAGTGCCTCTGCGAAGAAGCCTCGACCTTCGAACAAGCCCGCTATCGCCATGCCCGATATTACGCACAATGTCGCGAGGTCTCCGAGCCCCTACCGGCGGAGCACAGCGACGACGAATCGCAGCCATTTCAGCGCCTGCACTGGTTGGTCCGTGAGCGCGAAAACCTGGTGCAGGCCAGCAATTATTTCCGCGACAGCGATGACTTCGTACCGGCCACCAACCTGGCAGTGGTACTGGGAGAGATCGCGGAACTACATGGCCCCCTGGAATCTCTAGAGGCTCGCCTGACCGAGTTGATTGATCGGTCAAGACCGGAGCAATTCTCCCATCACACAGCACAGCTATATGCCACCCGGGGCGAGTTCCATAAACGCAACGGCCGCCTATCACGGGCCTGTGAGGACTGGGGAATGGGGCTGCAGTGCGCCACCGCCGCAGGCGATGAGGCCATGGCCATCTGGCTCCTCTGCCGTCTCGCCGAGGGGTTTCGGCTGCAATCCAATGCCGAGGATGCGCATCGTCAAATCGACGAGGCCCTGCAGCGAATCGACGATCTTGGAGACCCTCGGCTTCGGCGCATCGCCCTTGCCTGTCGCGCCATGTGCTACGTCGACGAAGGCGCCACCAGAGAGGCCCGAACGGCACTGGCACAATTGGGATCGCTTCCCCCTCATACCGATGTGCTCAAGGAGTTTAAATGCCTGCGAATTCTCATCGGTGTGCGCTTTCATTTGCGCGACGATGCGGAGTTGGCCCTGCTCAATGGTGAACTCGCGGATCTCGTCGACTCCGTCGGTACCACACGCCTTCGCGCAGCCTATCTTCGGCTCCTCGGCGACAGCGCGTACTCTCGGCGTGAACTCGAAACCGCCATTGAGGCCTACGAACAATCGCTGCAGATCTTCGAGCGATTGGGAGAGGATTATTTATCGAGCGTCATCATGAGTTCATTGGGTGGTATCTGCATGTTGCGCGGTGACTCCGAGGACGCCGCCCAGTGGTTTACCAGGGCGCTACACTACTGCCGCACAATGGGACTGCAAAAACTGGCAGGGCAATTGATGTTGAGCATCGCCGCTCTCAATCATGAGCGGGGCCAACACGACGTGGCCGAAAATTACTACGCAAAAAAGCAACAACTGGACTCCGACGACGTCACCACCGTCCTATACCGCAGTTGGACCGCCCATTTGCGCGGCTGGAACGCAATCGAACGGGGCCAGCCCCGTGCCATCGAATTCATCGAGCAGAGCATCGAGATCGATGAGCGGCTTCAATCACCGCAATCCCCTCGGGCGCTCAAATCCCCCCTGATCGCTCTGGCCATCGCTCAACACCGCTTCGACGAACGCGAAAAAGCCATCGCCACCATGGAACGGGCAAACCAATCGACGGACCAACAAACCGGTGCTTACTCCACGATCTTTGCCGATCTCCTGACATTGATCTGGCAGGGAATCCACGCCCCTGATCGACATCCCGACCACCGACAGCGGGCCCGAGATTATCTCGACAGCCTGTACGACGAATCGCAGAGCGGCAACTCGGAAATCGACCGCTCCCCATTGCAATCATCAACCCCCATGCGGGTATTGGTCGCATGGGTGGAGCGAAGTCTTCAACGCCTGGACGACGAACAGCCCTCCGCCGAAGCCATTGCCAAACCGGCCGATCTGGAGGTCGGGTTACAAACCAACTGGTTTCGCACCGCCGGTGAAATAGCCGTCGACCTGACACGCCGCAAAGCCCTTCGGCTCGTCCTCGATGCCCTGGTCGACCATCACGAAGAACATCCCGGCCAACGAGTTTCTATCGAAACACTCTTCGATATCGGCTGGCCCGGTGAGTCCATCAAATACGAGTCGGCGAAGACCCGCGTTTATTGGGCGATCTACACCCTTCGAAAACTGGGCATCGGCGAAGCTCTTCAGACCGGCGGCGACGGATATATGCTGGACCCGCGGTTGATCATTCGGCGCGTCGCTACTCCGAAGCCGATCGACACATCTAAAGAAAGCTAAGTTTTATGTCGATGTCATTTCGTTCATACTGAGATTGAACTCTCTTACGTGAGCCGAGACGCCATTTATCCGTGCCGATTCCATGAAAAAAATTTTCCTCCTGATAGTCATCGTTTCATCGGCCCTCTGGGGAGTATGGGCATGCACGCCGGAGAATGCGGAGTGCAGCACCGACGAGGAGTGTTCCAGCGGCCAGTATTGCGCCGTCGGTGGAGGCGCCTTTACCTCCGGCGGAGTCTGCGTCCCCGACGGCGATCACGCCTTGAATCGGGGGGAACCTCGAGACAGCGGGTTCGACACCGAAACTGGGTTCGACCTCGACACCTCCGCCAATTCGGGTCCTGACCCCAGTCAAGATGTAGATTCTGACCCCGAAGATTCCGATGCAAATGGCGATGACCCGCCAGATCCTGATCCCACCCCCGACGCCGGACCCGATGCCGATGGTGGCGAACCACCGGAGTGTACAACCGACGGCCAATGTGATGATGGAATCATCTGCACCGACGCCAGTTGCGTCGAGGGCTCCTGTCAGATCGAACCGGACGACTCCCAATGCGACGCCGCCGAGGGCGGTGAATGCAATCCAGACGCCGGGGGATGCCAATATCCGACCTGTGACG
>SKPJ01000065.1 GCA_007119595.1 Myxococcales bacterium | reverse complement strand
ATTCCCATGGGAACCGGTGATTCGAAAAATCCGACCCGCATCGCTCCGCTGTGGTGGGAGGCCATTCGATCGAAGGACTCGGCCCACTCCTTTCTCCCGGTGGCGCCGCGCACGCTGAGAAACTCTAGCCAACGATGGGCGTCGAATACATTCATCAGCTCCGGCGTGCTTCCCTCTTTGAGATGGAGCTCGACCTCTGCGACGGCTCCATCGGCCCCGGGAAGTGAGTGTACTTCACCGTCGGACAGCGACTTCGCCAGCACCGACAACAATTCGCTTTGCTCCGTCGAAACCCCGGCGTTGATCTCTACCTCCAGCGCCCCGTTCGTCTCCTCGTCGCGCTCGAAGTCTACGTATATTTCAACCATTTCCGGCCACTCATGGGTCGCCCCCAATGCCCTGAGAAGTTGGGCGTGAGTATTCAACAGACTGCTCCTGGCCACCGGAATATCGTGCCCCCGCGTGGCAACCCGCTGCTCCATCGCCGCCCCGATCTGACTCAATCTATCACTCGCTCCCGTGCGCCTTGGCCACAGATAAAATTCAACACTGTGCTGCCCGGAATCACCGGTGAGCCCGACCGCTTCGCCCACACGCGCAGCTCCCTCCGCAAAATTCGAAATGGTCATCCTTCGATTTCCGCTGCCATCGCCCGCCGATGAATCTCCGGTCAACTCGGCGACAAAATATGGATTCTTCTCATCGTCCTCGAGAAGGCGTCGAAGGACTGTAGCCACGGGAGCGTCGGGCCGATCCTCAACGCGAAAATAGGTCTCCAGGGGCCAGTCCGTCGATGGCTCTAAGCGTTCGGCACCCGAGCGCTGCTCCAGACGCACTGCCCAGCGCCAGTCTTTCTCATCACCGCCCGGCTGGAAGACGGCGATATCGACATCGCCATCCCAATCGACTCGCCGGACTTCGTCGCCGAGCAATTCGTCGACGAGGTCCAGCAATCTGCGAGTCGGCTTTTCGGCGATTCCTCCCGGTACGTCTTCCCTCCCAATCAATTTCCCCTGCTCGACCGACACGGCCCACCAATGCTGAATATCGAAGTGGCGCTTGTCGAAGTCCTGAAGGCGCGCCACTGCCACCACGTCGTCCATCAATTCCGCATCGGCGTCATCGATGAGCTCCTGTTGAATCTGCTCCTCCTGGCTTGCTCCGCAGCCCTCACCACAGCCCGCACAGACAAATACAATGACCCCCATCACCGAGAATATCTTTTTCTTCACGCCGTACTCCACCTTGAACCCACTTCTTCTCACGCACGGAACCTAACCCAACCGTCCCGTCGTGGAAACGGCCGCAGAAAAAGCGGGTGCAATCCAGGGTAGGTCTCGGGCTTGCTACGCAACATCCCTGGTACTACCCTCACGCAGTTGCAGCAAAAGCAAAAACGGCACCTTTCACAAACTGCGAGCTATGCGCCGACTGCTGGACATCCGACGATATTGGGCCTGTGGCCTCCTTGTATTGCTGCTGCCGACGACGGGCTTCGCCGACGACGTGGAAGGTGGCGATGATGAGTTGCCGGACGGTCCGGTCGAGCTTCGCTTCACCGTCGATGCTCCACTCCAATATCGGGTCGAAACCCGTACCCGGCTAAGCTACGAAGATCGCCCCGATTTCGAACCCATCTATCACTCCTCTATGACCGTCGAATATCGACCCCTCGCGGAGCCAGAGCGCGATTTAATGCCCCGATGGCATATGGACCTCGAGGGAGACCAAACCGTCAGCTCCGGGATTTCATTATTGGCGACCATTACCGATTTTACGGGCGCATTCGAGCAGCCGACAGGCCTGACCGAAGCGGCGGCGAGTCACCAGACCCTAAAAGGTGGGGTTTTCAGCTTTCGCCTGACCTCCCGTGGTGAAGTGGGCGATATTCAAGTCCATCCACCGACCAACCCGATTGCGCGCGGCAGCATTGAGGAGTGGGTGCGCCTGTTGGCTGCCAGCCATCCCACACTTCCCGAAGAACCCGTAGAACCGGGCGATAGCTGGTCTCACGAGCTCGAGTTGAGTGTCGAGGACGACTACGCCGCAACCGAACAACACGTTGAATTGCGCTACGAATTACAAGGCTGGGAGCGCTGTGACGAGAGCCGATGTGCCGTCATCGATGTGGAGTACAATGCCGAGGCCACCGGTCGATTCATCGCCCGTGCTCTTCACACCGATACTGCATCCAGCGCTACCGGGCAGGGACAGTTCCAACTCGATATCGACGCCGGATATATCCGCGAGTCCTCGTGGAACGTCGAAGTGGACGGCGCCACAAAAACGGAGCGACGCGCCGACGATCACAACGAACAGGTCCTCGAGATCGATTTTCATCACCATGTCGATACCGGTTTTATCCTCATCGACCGTTGATCCCCGGTGTTTTTGGCCGTGACAGGACTATTCTTTTCGCTGACAAGTTGCTACAAATTTTACATCGCATCAGTCCACGAAGGCGATTTACCAGTCGCACAGTCGCATGCAACTCGTCGCCCGGTCGGGCATCTGCATTCACCACAGATCTGATGGATTTGATGAGCGAACCTTCCACACAATCTACTTTCTCCGATGAAGATAGCGGGGAAGAATCGCTACTGGCCGATCGCTATCAACTGCTGGATTTGATGGGCGAAGGGGGGATGGGCAAGGTCTTTGAGGCCGAGCATGTGCTGATGAAGAAAAAGGTGGCGATCAAGGTCCTGCGCCGGGAGCTGACGGAGGACGACGAGATCGTGGCCCGCTTTCACCGCGAGGCGCAGGCCGCCGCTGCGCTGGTCCATCCCAATGTCTGCCAGGCCACCGATTTTGGTCAAAACGAGGAGGGGGCGTTCTTTTTGGTCATGGAGTATCTCGAGGGTGAAACACTTCAGAATACCATCGAGGTGTACGGACAACTCGAGACCAAACGTGCGCTCCACATCGCTCGCCAAATCGCTGCCGCCCTCGCCGAGGCCCATGCGGAGGGGATCGTCCACCGGGATTTGAAGCCGGAAAATGTGATGCTCGTCGATCGCCACGGGGATCCGGACACGGTCAAGATCATGGATTTTGGCATCGCTCGCCTGATCGCCACCGCCGAGGAGGCAGATGACGACAGTGCGGCAAATCGGCTGACTCGTAAGGGCATGGTCTACGGCACACCTCATTATATGTCTCCCGAGCAAGTTGCCGGGGAAGATGTGGACGCCCGCACCGACATCTACGCCCTGGGCGTCGTCCTCTTCGAGATGCTCACCGGCGCTCCCCCTTTTGATGCCGACAATATCGCTCGGGTGATGGGCCAGCACGTCACGGCACCGGTCCCCTCCCTCAGCGATCGCTGTCCGAACACAGCGTTTTCCCCGGCATTGCAACAACTGGTTCATCGCTTGCTCGCCAAAGACGCCGACGAGCGTCCCGCCACGGCCACCGAGGTCATCCGGGAAATCGAGTTCATTGAACAAAACCCCCACCCCACTCAGCGCCCCAACGCGATCGAGGAAGCCACTCGAAGCATGGGGGCGATCACTCAACAGACCGGCCAGAAGAGCTGGGAGTTCTGGAAGGCCATACCGAGTTCCGAAAAGTGGATTATCACTGCCCTTTCAGGACTATTCTTTTTTGTGAGTTTTGCCGTTATCGGTGGGTTTGTCCTTTTCTTTGCCCTCTCCAGCACCGACGATCGTCAGGCCCAGGCCGTCGACCAGGGCCAACAATCTCTGCTCGACGATGAAACCATCGCCGCCGCCCTCGACGAGGCCGAAGCAGGAGATCGATCGGCCCTCGAAGAATTACTGAACACCCACGAAGACGACGCCCATCTGCGTTTTTTGGCGCTGGAAGCCGATCTGGAAGCGGACCGCCCTGTCGAGCTGGTCGAAGAGGCCCAGCTCATCCTGGAGCTCGATGGCCGCTACGCCCACGACCCGGGGCTGGTGGACGCACTGATCGAGCGCTTCGACTCCAATAGCCAAGGCGAGGCAGTACGAAGTCTGCTGGCGGAGCATCTATCGTCGACCGTGCGAACTGGAATCGCTGAGTTGGCTCGCAATGCCAATTCCAGCTCCACACGGGATCTGGCCTATGAATTTCTCGAGGAGCACCAACAATTGTGGCGCCTCGAGGAGTGGGAGCTCGCCGCAGCCGAACTTCGCCAAGCCTCTGGGTGCTCGGCGCACCGCGAACAGATCGAAAAACTCGCCGAGATCGGTGATCCCCGAGCACTCCCCGTTTTGGAGACTTATCAGAACAAGTCCACTCGCGGATGCGGGCGCCTTGGTCTGAGCGATTGCTACGGGTGCATTCGCGGTGACTTGAGCGACGCCGTCGAAGCACTCAGCGATTCCTGACTCGTTTGCATCTCGGCACCCCTGTCGCTACGCTTCTCAAGAGTATAAAATCGTTTCAATGCCTGACTTTTTGGATTGCTCTACCCGTTCGGGAGACCCACCATGCCCCGCCTTTTAGCTCGCCACTTCGATCGCCCCCATTCCGGACTCCGGTGGACGACTCCCTGGCTTGTCGGACTTGTATTTATCGCTGGCTCGTCGGCGATGTTGATGACGGGCTGTGGATCCGACGACACCGGTACCGGCAGCAGCTTCGTGGGAGACAACGATCATCCGAACCAAGATCCCAATCAAGATCCCAACGAAAATCAGGATCCCGACCACAATCAGGATCCCGACCAAAACCAGGACCCCGACCACAATCAGGATGAGCCACCCGAACCGCTACAGCCCGCCGACGCACCGGATATCATCACCTCCATTGGCACCATTGCCTCCGAGGCTACCGTCAGCGCCGGTGAATCCGTCGATATTGAGTGCGTCTACTACAATCCCGCTGGCGAAATCGTCGAAACGACCGACGCCAATGGCTCCGAAGAGCGCCTGATACTCTTTCCCAATGACACCATTGAGGTCGACGACGGCGCGATCACGCCAACACAGGCCGGCGAGGCAAAGGTGGCGTGCCAATCCATCGATCTCGGACTCACCGATCCGGACCCGGAAATAATCCAGGTGGAACCGGCCGCCGTCCACACCACAACCACTACCTTGAGCGACCACCAAATCGTCGCCGGCAATGAAGTCTCGGCAGAATGTGAAGCCTTCGACGTATACGGAAACAAGATTGAAGACGTGGACTTCGAACTGGTCGCTGACACCAGTTCATCGGGAATCGTCATCGACGATACCACATTGGTGATTTCGTTGACCGCCGCCGGCCTCTTCGGCTTCGACTGTCACGTCGAGGGCACGGCACAGCGCTTCGGTGACACCGTCGAAGTACTTCCCGATAAACCAAGTGAGCTCTTTGCCGACCCCGTCCCCTTTCAGACTACCTACGGCATCGGACAAGTCATCACGGTCGGGACCGATGTGCGCGATCGCTTCGGAAATAAAATCTCCCATCCAGAGATTGAATTTGCCGCTGCCCCGATGGGTGAAAATTTTGGCGACGGCCGCTTTCGTTTTCACTACGACGGCGTCTACACCCTTTCTGCAGAAGTCGTCGAAGAGACCCACAACGACGTCACGCTATACGAAGAATTCGATGTCGTGATCAACGCCACCGGCCCCGATATCAACTGCACCTATCCCGCCGACGGCGAGATGGTCGATCACACACCGGGAACCCCTTTGACCTTTGAGGGCACCACGGCCGATGAACACGGGGTCCAGAGCATCATCGTCAACGGCCAGGAATTGGGCGGCATCGCAAAGGGAGGCTTCTCCGCCGACATCGATACCCGATATGGAATCAACTTCGTCAACATCGTCGCCACCGACGAGTACGGCGAGGAAAACGTGCGCACCTGTGCCTTTTTGCTCTCCGAGGCATGGGCCGAAGAAGACGACTTCATCGACGACGCCATCTCCCTTGCGCTGTTTCAAGACGCGGTGGACGACAAGAATTATCAGGGGCCGAATAATATCCGCAGTCTCAATGACCTGATCCTCACCGTGATCAACAGCGAAGGACTCCGACAAGAAATCGAAGACCAGATCCGAGCCGGCAATCCCTACGAAGTCGACCAATGCAACTTCGACGTCTACGTCAACGCCGTGTATTTCGATGGTGATCCACACATTACGGCACTCGATCTCATCGGCGGAGGGATCGGTTTATTTGCGCGATTCAATGATGTTTATATCGATCTGACGTTGCGAGACGGGTCCTGGTATTGCTTCGGTCCCTACCATCCGACCATCGTATTGGAATATGTCGAATTGAAGGCCGATACGGAATTATTGTTGAGTAACAACTTACCGGCCCTTCAGCTCGATCAGGACTCCGTGGAGGTCACCAGCGGGGAAGTCGATGCCGAAGGCGGGAATTGGTTTTCGGACTGGGTCTACGGTGCGATCACCGATCTCTTTCAGGGCACCTTCCGCGGCATCGTGGAGGACACCTTTGAGGATGCCATCACCGATAATTTCGACGATCTCTTCGACGGGTTGATGAGCTCCATCGATATCGATTCGCTGGCCACCCAATTTGACGTTCCACAGCTCGATAGCGACGAGTCGATGACCCTTGATTTTGCGTTCAACTTCTCCCATTCCGGTGCCACCTCGGCCCGGGCGTTATTCGGAATTGCTCCCAAGATCACCGCCGCCGGCGGCGCAGCCCACGGAATTGACTCCCTCGGTGTGGCCCATCCAGCCGGCGATATGTTGATGGATTCCTCCTCCAATAGCGCCGCGGCGGCCGCCCACGTCGCACTGCTCAATCAAGCACTGCACGCACTGTGGCGAGGCGGACTGCTCGACGCCGACATCGGTGGCTCATTGGGCGACGATATCCCCGACGGCGCCGCCGTCGAACTCGATGCCCGGCTTCCCCCGCTGGTGGTGCTCGGAAATGTGCCCGACGAAGGCGCTGAAATCATGCTCGGCGCGGTGCGCGTCGACCTTCAATATCCGGGCATCTTCGATGAACCGGTGACCTTCATGGTCGGCGCCACGGCGACCACCACCATCTCACTACAAGACGAGGTGATCGACTTCGGCAACGTCCAACTCAACGAATTTCACCTTTCGCCACAATACGTCTCCATCAATGAGGGAACCCGGGATATATTGGAGGACTTTTTGGGCGGATTGTTCCAGGACATCGTCGATCAATCGCTCAACGCCGCCCTTCCATCGCTTCCCATCCCCTCGTTTACCGTCCCGGCGTCGATGGCGGCGTATGATCTCCCCGCCAATGGTGAGGTGGGCCTCTTCAATACTTCGATGGGTCAAAGTGCCCGTCATATCGAACTTCACGGTGAATTTGGAATCGAGTGATCTCATGACGACTACCCAACGATTATTGATCGCCCTTGCCTGCGCCGCGTTGCTCGCTCCCTCGACTCTGGGATGCAGCAGCGACGACGATCCCATCGGCAACTCCGTCGAGTTCGATGCCCCGAATGCCCAGCAAAACAACGGCACCGAGGACAACGCCTCACCGAACAATGGGGCCCCGAACAACAGCTCCGGCGAAAATTCAGATCCCAATGGAAGTACCGAGCCGGAACCAGAGCCGGAACCGGATCCGGAGCCGGAATTGGCCCATGTACTCGTCGATGTCAGCCCCACCCGATTCGCCTACGATATCGGGGCCACCATTACTCCATCGGCAACGGTCTACAACGATCAATGGGAAGAGATCGATCACGATGTGGAATGGACTGTGACGCCGGAGTTCGCCGTCGACAACGATGGAGACGACAAGTGGACGGTCGAGGAGAAAGCGGAAATCACCTTTGAGGCCTGCGCCGTAGAAGACGGAGAGCTCACGTCGGTCTGTGGAGAGCGCAGAGTCATCGCCTCCGATGGGCAAAACACCATTGTCATCGAGCGTCCACTTCCAGGCGAACACTTCGACGGAAGCCAGCAGTCGATGATTCCCGTCGAGGGACGCGTCGTCGACGAGCTGTCCGCCGATTCGGTTCAGATCAATGGAGAATCCGTAGAGGTCGACGACGACGGTCGGTTCACACACGAAGTCACTCCTCATTTCGGGATCAACACCATCCACGTACAGACTTCGGACGGCGTCAATCCCACCAACGATTTCGCCGCTGTCAGCGCCATGTGGGCTCCGGCTTACCTGGCTCCTGAGATCGACTCCGACGACCACCGAATCAGTACCGCCATCGACGAAGCAATCATTTTGAATATCGGCCAGAATTTTCTCGATGACGGTGAGCCCTATACCGAGATCCCCGAGGTTCAAATCATCACCAAAGACCTCGCCGATATCCTCATGCTGGTGCTCGAACAGATCGATATCACCTCCGAAATCCCCAATCCCGTCGTCGATTCCAGCGCCCTGATGCTGAGTATCCCAGACGTCACCGTCAACGAGCCCCGCATCGAATTGGACTCCACCGATAAGGGAATCGAGCTCTATGGCCAAATCATGGACCTCAACGCTGAAACAGAGGGATATATCGAATTCTCCGACGAGGTCATCGACCTCAATGGAAACCTGTCGGCGATGATATCGCTTTTTGCCTCCATCGAGATCGAAAAACCCAGCGCCGACGAACCGTTCCACGCCGATTTGAGCGACTTCGAGATCGCTATCGAGTCGGCGACACCGAATTTCAACAGCGAAGAAGCCAACGCCATCTTCGAACTCGCCGAGAGCGTCCTGCGAGACAATATCGAAGAGATCTTGCTGGAGGGGATCGACCTATCATTTATCGAGACCCTTCCCGATATGCTCCTCGATATTCTCGACTCCCTCGACGACATCATCGACGGCTACGAGATCGACCTCGACCTCGGCATGGGGGAGCCACTGGCACTATCCTTCGACGGTACGGTGGAGCAATTCACGCCCATCCACGGCGAGGGCCTGGAGGGCTTTCTCTCCGCTGATTTGAGCGTCGACGGCGAGGCCCATTATGCCGACACACCGGGAGTGGCGATGCTACAGCCTCAGAGCATGAGTTCTCCGTTCTTCTCTCAGGGCCGCGTCCAACTCGGCGTCGACATGAGCCTCATCAACTCCATTTTCCATAATCTGTGGAACGCCGGTCTCCTCGATCTCGATATCACCACCATGGTCCCCGACAATTTCTCGGGGCTCATCGAAGAGGGCCATGCCGAAGGGCTATTGCCCCCCGTACTGGCCCCTCCCACCGGAGACGAACCCCACGATTTGATGTTTCACATCGGTCAATTTGAATTCGCCCTCGACTGGGCCGACCAGAAGGACCGCTTCGGCGCCGCCATCGTCGTAGGGGCTGATGTCCATATTGCCAACGAAGAGATCACCATCGATGTCAGCGACGAGCCGAAGATCACATTGTGGTTGATCGAAACCGACGCCGACGAGCCATTGATGAGCACCGCCGAACTTCGTCAGATCATCGACACCTTCCTATGGCCGGAGGTCGAATCCATGGTCGCCGATAGTCTCTCCATCGGACTCCCGCTGCCGGAGGTGGACGCCCTGGCAACTTATGCCCCGGCGCTGTCCGACATGACACTCAGCGCCCGAATGACCCGTCCCATCGACGTGCGCCAAGGCTACCTTGTGCTCGACGCCGCCATCGAAGGGGAATGGTTCATTCCCTGAACCATCCCTGGTGCCGGGGCGCGCTGGAGCTACTTTCGACCAAAATGCTTGACCCAGTAACGCCCATAGGTGCCCGAGCCCTCGTAATAAGCAATGCCGACATGTGTATGGTGGGGATAGAGGATATTTTCCCGATGTCCCGGTGATTCCATCCATGCATCCATCACATCTTGTGCGGT
>SKPJ01000567.1 GCA_007119595.1 Myxococcales bacterium | reverse complement strand
TTCTTCGAGGTCCTGACCACCATTTTGGTGGCCTGGGTCCTGGTGATGATGGGGCTGACCAGGCCGCGTATGGCCGAGCGCGCCGTCTATCTATCGGCGGTCCTCTTTTTGGGCTCCGGGCTGCTGGGCATCTCCCACAACTTTTATTGGAACGCCAAACCCACGGGCAGCCTGGCCCTGGGCGCGGTCTTCTCCAGCCTCCAGGTGGTGCCCCTGTTGCTGTTGACCCTGGACGCCTGGAAGATGCAGCGCACGAAGCGAAGATCACCGGATGGGGACGAGAAGAACACCAACTTCCTCAAAGCGGTGTGGTTATTCATTCTCGGGGTCAACTTCTGGAATTTCCTGGGCGCAGGGGTCTTCGGCTTCATCATCAACCTGCCCATTATCAACTACTTCCAACACGCCACCTATCTGACGGTCAATCACGCCCACGCGGCCCTGATGGGGGTTTATGGCAACCTGTCGGTGGCGGCGATGCTCTTTTGTTGCCAGCGTATGATCCATCCCCGTTATTGGAGCCCGAAGCTGATGATCGTGGCGTTCTGGGCGCTCAACACGGGGTTGATGCTGATGGTGCTCCTCGATCTATTCCCGGTGGGGATCTGGCAGTTGTGGGTGGTCGTAGAGGAGAGCTTCTGGTTTGCCCGCAGCCCCTCCTTCGTCGACAGCCTGGGCTTTCACACCTTTACCTGGCTGCGCGCCATCGGTGGAAATATCTTCTTCTGGGGCGGCATGGTTCCCCTGATCTGGTTTATCTGGTCCCGCTATCGCCATGTGGGAACCAACGTCTGAGCCATTTTGGGCGGTATCCACTATCGGGCACGTCGCGCTGCTGCTGCACCACAAGCGATCGCCTACAGTGTTCTCTGGAAAAGACCTACTGCAGTTGCATACCTGCCGAGTACGAGAACGCGATCTATGGGCAGAATTGGACGTCCGCAGAACTCGGCATCCACCAGTAGCAAATGACTCGCTCTGTGAGACCCGGCACAAGTTGTGTGGCGTAATTTGTGCAGGTTATCTCTCACGGATCCGTAGTGAACCGAACCGGCGGAAGCTTGGGCGACCGTTGGGAGTAATCGTAGACCACGGATGGAGTATCTGGCTTCCGACAAAAGAGCTCTCCAACAGGAAGTATACAATGTCAAAAGTCTTATTCATTCCGGTCGCCATCGTCTCGATTGCTCTTATTGTCCCCCTGCTTTCCTATTCCGTCGCCCACGCTTGTTCGCCCGGCCCCACTCATTTGGCGGAGTTGGAGTTCGACGACACACCGGAGTGCCTCAGTCACAACCTGAGCAACTTCAACGAAGGAAGCGTCACGGTGCGTTTGAGCAATCGATGCTCACAAGAGGTGGAGTTGGAGGTGGTGGAATGCGGCGAATGCGACACCCACGCCCTGATCGCCGCCGACGAACAGACGACGATCTTGCTCGAGGGCCGCAGGCTTTCTTCCGAGGCGGGCAGCGATGAGCAAGAGCTCGAAGATGGTGACATATCCGTGCAGCACTATCGCTGGACGATGGGCGAGCAGGAGGGTCGTTTTGAGACCTGGGTAGAATTTCGCGACCGCTCCAATGACTGCAGCGGATGCCATTGCGCGTCGACAACGCCGTGGCGACCGGATGGTCTGGTCTTCATCCTGCTCTTATTATCGATCGTCGCCCTTCGCCAACGCATCGCGGTTGCGGCGAATGCCGAGTAACCACAACCCGAAAAGCCCCACTAAGAAGAGTGCATTTGCGGGGGAGATTGCGGTGCTCGAGCAACTCGATTGACTGCTCGCAGTGGTGGGATCATCGGATTGTTGAGTCTCCTCTCCCTCGGGCGTCTCGTCGATGGGATCGCCGGTGGAATCCGACCCGTCGTCACCATGGTCATCTGTATCGTCGTCGGGATCATCGCCGGTATCGTGGTTGTGTCCGTCGTCTTGTCCGCCGTTCTCAGTATCGGTGTCATCGCCGTCACTACCATTGTCATCATCGCCACCGTCGTCGCCGTCATCACCCTCTTGCTCTGATTCGTTTGCCACGAGGTCGGCGGGCATCACGAGGTCGCAGATGAGATTTTCCCCCTCCGCAGCAAAGCTGGCAAAGCGGTTTAGGCGATAGACCTTCGCCTGCTCGGTCCGGAAGTCGTAGTCGCTGGCGATGAGGACTTCCTGCTCCTCCCCTTCGGGTGTCACGTATACATCGTAGGTTCCGGCGCCGATATCGACGACAAATCGAAACCGATAGGTCGTCGATGCTTCGTAATAAATCGATGTATCCGCTTCGTAATCGCCGCCATTTCGAGCGTCGATGATCCCCTCTGGGGAAAAACGAGCGATGGCCGCCAGGTCCTGGTAGCGATGGGCATCACCATCGGACAGCCCCATCACGGAGTTTATCGGCTGCACCGAAGGGGTGGCCTCAAATTCGAATTCGAAGGGGCCGATTTGGCGCGATGACGGCGTGCTCCACCAGGTGTCGGCGATGGTCCGACAATCGTCACCGGAGAAGCGAAACGCCGCGGCCGTCACAGGGCTGTCGGCGAGACCGTCGGCCACGGCGACGGCGCGCAGATTCGTGTCCTCGTCGAGCTCGATCGGCGCATCGTAGATCGCCGAATCGGTGGTCGGCGTCGCACCATTTAAGGTGTAGTAAATCGTGGCATCCGCCGACTCCGAGCTGATCTGCACCTGCTGCGACTCGCCAAAGCTCCCGCCCGGTGGGGAGACCTCGGGTGTCGACGCCCGCCCGTCTGGCTGCGGCGAGGTCATCCTTCGATAAAGCTGATCAGCAAAGAGAGAACGCGGCTCCAATGTAGCGCCCTCGCCCTCGCCCTCGACGTGATCTTCCGGTTCCGTGCGATGAGCTTCGCCGGCGAAAGACGGTGTTCCCGCCGTGGAGATACCCGTCGCTTCGCCCCGTGTACCGATCGCATAGCCGTAGCGGGCCTGCTGGGTATTCACGATGTGATCGCGATTGCTGTAATACTCGAGGCCCTCGAGATTCCAGAACACGGAGTGCACCGCCGAATGACCGTGATTGCTCCCCCAGGTGTGGCGGTAAAAGGCTACAAAATAGTCCCGAAGAAGCTGGGTATTGTCGACCAGATTGGATTGACTCAGCCACATATGATGGTCGCTCCCGCTGCTCCCGGCCCCACCGGGGACGGCGCGCCATCCCGTATGCTCTGCGCGGCCTCGATGAATCACATTGCCCGAGGTCTGCATATGGGAGAATACGAAGCCGTGTCGGTTGTATCCGACCACCGTATCCTGCATGAGAATCTCCTGTGCATTGGTGATCCTCACCATATAGGCGTTTCCTCCACCGCCGGCATATAGGGCGCGCTGAAAATGGCTGTCCTTGACGGTGACGGCCACCGAGTTTCCGATCCGAAGTCCGTTGGAAAGCACGTGAGCCTCGGACTCGTTTTGCTCCGGTCGATAGGTGTGGACATTTCGCACCCAGGAATTTCGCACTCGCTGCAGTCGAAGCGCATACGACGCGTGGACGTCGTAGGCGTTCGAGCCTTCATCGTGATATTCGTTGACCCCCCATCCACTGGACGAGCCGTGATTGGGATGTTCGATATTTCCGATCGAAAAATCCTCGAGTCCCACCTCCTCGAGGTGGGGATTGACCAGATGGACCCGAGCATTATCGCGCGTTTTTAGATAGTAGCGCGTGGGAACGTCGATGGTCAGAATATTGGTGCTGTCGTCGACGGTGAGCACTTGCCGGATAAACAAAACACCTGCGCCCAGGCTCTGATCGGCCCACAGATCTTCCATATTGTGCTCGGCCGTAAAGGGATCGGTGGCGTCGGCGCGCAGCACGACCCAGTCTCCCGGGGAAAACCCCTGTGCATTCTCGACGGGAATCTCGACGGTGGGCTCCAGCAGATCGCTGGCGATATCGGTCTCCGGGCTCCCATCGGGCACGCTGGCCCAGCCGGCGTTGGGCGAATCGACTCGAATGATATCGGTGCCGCGCATTTGCCATTCGTCATTCAACAAATAGGTCTGTGACGGACCGTCGCCGCGGAGCACGATATTGCTGCTGCGAATGCGAAGGCTCGCCGATGCATCCCCCGAAGGGCTTACGCGATAGGTCCCGGCGGGCAGGTATACCACACCGCCACCGGCCTCGGCAGCGACGTCGATCGCGTCCTGAATAGCGCCGGTCGTATCGGAACTACCCGTCGCATCGGCGCCGAAATCCTCGACGACGTCAAAGACCGGTCCACTCACCTGTGGTAATTCCACCTCGGAACGCCGATAGCCGGCATAGGAAAAGTCCTGGATCAGCTTTTGGGTCTCAAAATCGGGCGCCGAATCCTGCGTATGCGGTGGCGACCAATCCATGTCGTACAGAATGCTTCGCCAGGCATATGCATCGACGGAAAATCCAAGACAACAGAGGCCGACCACCAAAAACAAAGCAAAACCACGACAATTCATGAGGGTTCCGTAGACTATTTCTAAAATTCCATGATGAGTATTTTAATCGACGAGCGTTCCCTCCAGAATCTCCATCGCCTCACACTCCATATTCTCCAACGCATCGGGATCGGCGTTGTCGCCACTATTGCATTCCCAATCTTCTTCATCCGTTAAAAACTCCAATGCGTCCTGCATGCGGCGGATGGTAAGACCGTTTCCAGTCCATTCCACCTCACTGGAACCCCCTTCCAAAAAGCACTCTCCGCCTCCTTCGGCGCGACTATTGATGAAGGCGTTTTCGTAGATGATTCCGGGCTCCAAGTCCTGGCTCGTATGAGCCTCTTCGTCATCAAAGGAGATAAAATAATTCCACGATTCACACTCCACGGCATCGGCGGTCTCACAAAAGGAAATGAGATAATCCAACTCCCCGTGCATGGCGAACCCATCCAACACGAAGTAATTTCCCGTATCGTCGCTGACCGGGTCGCCGGCGCCCTCACAACCGTCTTCTGTGGCGGTGTGGGAAGTGACCTCGTAGACCCCGTCGAGGGGAAACTGCCCCGAACTACCGCCGACGGTGTTGTCGTTGCCATTGTTGTCGGCATGTGAGTCGTTGTCCCCCGGATCGGCGTTGGTGCTCTGATTTTCTTGGTTTTCCTCCGACTCATCGTCGGAATCGCCACAACCGACGACCAGGGGCGAAAACACCAATAACGAAGCACTGAGAAAGATGGTCAATTTTGAAAACATCGCTGGAATCCTAAAAGCACAGGTCATTGATCGCCGCAAATAGATCAGTGGGGCGAACCGTAGTTGCCACTCCAAGAATTGTCAAAAATGAGGTGGCTTCGTCACCGGTCGCTCCAACCCCTATCATCAAACTGGGATCAGAGATCGGCGATGGACTGGCCGACGTGGACGCCCAAGGCGTAAATGGAGAGTTGGGGTGGACCGCCGATGGAGGTGGGGAAAAGGGAGCCGTCTGCTACCCACAGGCCGTCGATGTGGTGGTGTTTTCCCCGGCTGTCGACGGGAGCATTGCTCGGGTCGTCGCCCATGGGGACCGAACTCATGGGATGAACGGCGTTGAGGTCGATGGCACCGGTTGTAAGATCGATGTCGTGGAGTGGTGAAAGGGAGTCGCCGGGCTCCAACTCGATGAGCGGCCGGTGCGGTGCGAAGACCCGTTTTGCGCCGGCGGCAAAGAGAAGTTCCGCGGTGCGGGCGAGGCCGAAGAGCAATTCACGGCGATCCGGTTCTGCGGGCGACCACTCGATGTCGAGATCGAGCTCTCCCGACGGGCGGACCGTTCCGTGGCTCCGATCGTGAACCATCGCCGTAAAGACGGCCATCCGATCGTAGCGCTCCATCAATCGCCGGTGTTCTTTGCCCCATCCGGGCATAATGGTCGCCGTGCTCATGGGATGGGCAAAGACCGGGATCAGCCAGGTCCGATGACCGACCTCTTCGGCGCGGGCCCGGGCGGCGTCGCCGGCGTCCTGTGGTGGGTGGGCGGCCTCAAAATCCAGAAACTCGCTGCTGGCGATGGACTGCGGGATCCCCTCCCAGCCTCGCACCGGTTTGTCGAATTCGCCGGCGGCGACCAGCGCCGGGTGGATGGTGAGCCGATTTCCCGTTTCCCCCGACGGATCGGGGATGTCGGAGCGAAGCAATATCGCCGGTGTCCCCGTCGCCGAGGCCGATACGCAGACCTGGTCGGCCTCGATGGTCACCGAGCCCATAGACCGGCGCGTCGTGGGCTCTAAGGCCACGGCCTCCACTCCATAGGCCTTCCCGTCGCGATGCAACACTCTCACCGCCTGACAATGGGTAAAAATCTGTCCGTCGGCCTCCACAATCCTTGGCACGTAGATCTTGGCGGCGTTGTTCTTTGCATCATAGGAACAGCCCAGCGAGCAAAATCCACTCTCCACGCAGCCGTTGCGATTGTGCAAAAGCCCGCCGGAGTCCCAGCCGAGCGCCTCGCAGCCCCGCTGAAAGAGCTGGTTGTGGTGATTGACGCGGTGGGACTCGATCGGAGAGACATCGAGCGCCGCCTCCACCTGTTGGTAAATCTCTTCCCAGCGGCTGCGCGGCAGATATTTCATGCCCCGCGTTTCTTCCCACTCGTCGAGAATGGCGTCCGGGATGCGTTTGCATAGATTTGTGTTGTGAACCGTGGAGCCGCCTAAAGCCCGGCCCTGAATGATGGTGCAACGACCGTCGGTGGTGGTCTGGGAACCGTTGGCTCGCAGCAGTGCCGGCATCATGTCCTCCTCGCGCTGATTCATCACCGACGGGGGCACGAAGGGCCCGGTTTCTAAGACCACCACATCGAGACCCAACTCGGCGGCCACAGCGGCGGCCGCCGCCCCGCCGGCGCCGGAGCCAATCACGCAGAGGTCGGTCTTGATTCGTATCGGCAGATCGAAGGTCGAAGCGTCGTAGATCAAAGCACACCTCGCGGCACGGCCCCCGGCTCGGCGACCAACTCTTGATATGGAGCAGACTGCTCGGGCGTCGGTACCGCCGGCGGTCCCTCTCGCTGGATCATCAACCCGTCGTAGCCCAACCGCTGCCAGGTATGGTCGTCTTGATACCATCCGACGTAGCACAGAGCTCGAATCCCCTCGAAAGCAAGGGCGAACATCTCTCCCCGGTCGCGAATCGTGAGCAAGACATCGAGACGCTTCGCGGCGGGCAGTCGGGTAAAGCGACGAATTCCGCAGCCCAATAAAGTGCCCTGTTCAATGAGGACGAACATGCCGCGAATTTCACGGAGCATCGCTTGCGGCATACCGCTTAGATAGCGATCGACATTGGCAGCCACTTCCCAGGGCGTTGGCCCCTCGGTGGGCCAACGCCCGGGTTCGTCAGGGATGAGCGCCAATGCCGCAGCGGCCATCGTGTGGGCTTCCCATCTCGCCAGGACCTGGCCTTCCCATTGTTCCGTGGAGTAACAGCCGAATCGCCCCACAGCGAGCGCGCCCACGACACCAGCGCCTGTAAGCCATAAAAATTTGCGCCGCGTCATATGAAGCAGTCCATCCCCGTTCGCTTCTTCTGAGTCCTCTGGAGACTTCGCCTCTTCTTCGCTCAACACCCTCTCCTTGCCAGTTGAACATCGTTCATTGGGGCCACGCGTCGGGAAACGCTGCGTAATCCCCGGGCTCCACGATAATATTCCAGATTCGGTTGTTGTGAATGTCTTCAAACCAGACCACTTCACCGTCTGGATCGAGCATCAACAACCGTCCTTCCTGGTTGGAGCCGGCGTAGACATAGCCGTTGATGTCGACGGCGACGCTCCACCACTGATGAGTCTCGTCGACGTAGGCCCATTGCTCATTTCCGCCGCTATCAATCTTTCGCACCATCCCCCCCTCTCCGGCGGCATAAATATAGGGGCCAGGGCCGACCATTATGGAACGAATCGGACCGGTGAAGCCACCGAGGGTCCAGACTGCGTCGCCGCCGGAGTCGTATTTGCGAAGACGATGATCGTGGGTCGCGTTATAGGTATTGCCGTCGAGGTCCAGCCCCACATATTGACCGTCATCTGCGGTCCATTGTACTTGCCCGTCTTCGGTGTCGAATTTATGCGTCTGGCCCAGTCCTTCCACTTGTTCTAGATACCCGCCGGAATAGAGGTCGCCATTGGTGCCGACGACCACGTCGAGCCCCCACATATACACGTCCTGAGACCAGATCTCAGAGCCATCGCCGGGCTCCAATTTACGCACCGTACCATCATAGGAAGTAGAATAGACATAGCCGTCGGCATCTACCGCTATCTGCCGTGCTAATGCGTTATGTCCCGAAAAAACCCATTCCACATCACCCTGGGGAGTAAATTTTCGCACCGTCTCATCTTCGAAAGCGAAATAGCCAAAACCGTCGGGATCAATGGCCGCTCCGAGAATGGGAGTTTCGCCCGTGCCCTTCCCCCCCACCACTTGGCCCGTGGAGTCGATCTTTTTCACCGTGCCATCCATCGAAGAAGTGAAAATAAAGGGATGGCAGCCGTTATCACCGCAACGACCGCTGGCACAATCGTCGTCGACCTCACAACTCCGGCCTACCTCACAGGGCTCGCAATCCGGGCCCCCGCAATCCACATCCGTCTCCTCCCCATTGACTACCCCGTCTTCACAGTTCGCCTCCTGACATATCCCTCCTTCGCATACCCCGCTGACACAGTCCGTCCCGATCTCACAATTTTGCCCCACCTCACAGGGATCGCAATCGACTCCCCCGCAGTCCACGTCGGTTTCCTCCCCGTTTAACAATCCATCTTCACAGCTTGCAGGCTGGCAAACCTCTGCCTCGCATACCCCGCTGATACAGTCGATATCGCTCTCGCAATCTCGACCTGCCTCACAGGGCTCGCAATCCGGGCCCCCGCAGTCCACGTCGGTTTCCTCCCCATTTAACACTCCATCTACACAGCTCGCCTCCTGACATATCCCCCCTTCGCATACCCCGCTGACACAGTCAGTGCCGAACTCACACCCCTGACTCACCTCGCAGGGCTCGCAATCCGGGCCCCCGCAATCTACGTCCGTCTCCCCCCCGTTTAACACTTCGTCTTCACAGCTCGCAGGCAGGCAAACTCCCCCGTCGCATAACCCGCTTTCACACTCCTCGGGACCGGTGCACTCCGGTTCATCGACATCCGCGTCTTCTTCCCCGACGTCATCGCTCCCAGCATCTTCCTGTTCCGTATCGCCGTCGCCGACGTCATCGACTTCAGTCTCTTCCACCTCCGTGTCGTCGACCTCGGTGTCCGCTGCCCCGCCGTCATCTGATCCGGTGTCTTCGCCTGCAACATCTCGCACTCCGATATCCCCGCCACCGGCATCGAATTCCGGCTCCGCCGTGTCACGATCAACACATACGGAATCGCGCACCAGCAGTCCTCCACTGCCCACACAGACCTGATCGATATTGCAATCATCGTCGGAGCTGCAATTTGCGGCGTCAGAAATTGTACAAGCTGTCCCCAGACAGAATACGGCTAAGAGTCCACCGGCCAGGGCGAACCAATAGGAATATTGCAAAACACCGTCATGATTCGTTGAATCGCCCACGGATTTATTCACGAATAAAAGTGGTGATGAAGGTCATTGGCACAGCAAGGTGCTGGTGAATAGACGGGTGACCATCATATCAGAGCCCGTCGGGTTGCCAACCACTGCGATGACACAATGTCATCGGCTCCATCGGACGCGGCGGGTTCGGCTCCAGGCACCGTGTTGAACCGTTGCTACGAGTCTGAAGTTTTTCCATTTTGCTAGGCTAGAGGGCATCCGGAAAC
>SKPJ01000269.1 GCA_007119595.1 Myxococcales bacterium | reverse complement strand
CGAGGACGAGTACCGAGATCCGAGCACGAGCTACGAGGACGAGTACCGAGATCCGAGCACGAGCTACGAGGACGAGTACCGAGATCCGAGCACGAGCTACGAGGGCTGCGAAACTGGAGCATTTTTCTCGCGATCGAAAATCTTCAAACGCCATCACGTCTCGCATTCCGCACGTGCCTCGACTGACACGGATCGAGTGGGCACGGGGGGAGCAGACTTCGAGGGGTCAACGACGGTACGGGGGATTCGTAGCAATAACTACCGATCAAGGTGGATCACCTTCGCCCTATCTGGGTGCAATCACCGATAGTGATTCCGGTGAAGAAGTCCCTCATCCGGGATCGTGATCGGAATTTGTGCAACCGACTGGGAGCACATCCTTGATGACCGGGCGGTTGTGTTCTGGGGAATGGGCCGGTGTTGCTCTATCGTTGCTCCCAGACGGGATGGCATGCTACCCGTCGTCTCGATCGACGCACCGAGGAAATCCAATCGTGTCCGACGAATCCACAACCGACAAACCCGGCGACGAGTCGGTGCCCGAGCTGCCGCCACCGGCGGAGCGCTCCATGGAGCTTCCGGCGGTGATCATCGGTGAGCGTGGAGACGAAGAGCAGCGCCCCCGTGTCCGATTACTGCCGGGAAGAGTACCCAAGAGCGTGGTCCTTTTTCCCGCGTATGCAGCGGTCGGATTGGCGGGATTGTTGGCCACCCATTTTTCGCTGGAATACGGGGAGTGGCATCCGGCGATGACGCTCTTGGGTTGGGGATTGCTATGTTGCTGGTACTGGGTTTACGGCGTCGGTCATAGTTATCGGCGATGGCTGATGAAGTACTTCTCGCTGTTGATGAGCACCATCACGGCCGGCGGCCTCATCGCGTTTAGCGCCATGCGCAGCCGATCAATGCTCGTGCCCGGCGACGAGGGAATGGTTCTTCGCAGCACGGTACCGACGTTATTTATCGTCAACGCCCTGACGATATCGAGCCTCATCGCGGTCTTCGTCCACGTATTCTACCTGGGCCGGGGCTATCGACAAAAACAGCTCCATGATACCAATGAAGCTGATTAGCAGACCCTAATCTCGTAATGTGGACTCATGGCTGCCGAACCTCTTTTTTATAGCCTGACGGCCTTTGCCTTTGCGCTGGGCGCGGTCATCGGCTCCTTTCTCAACGTCGTTGCCCATCGTGTGCCCGCCGGTGTCTCGGTTGTCCGCCCCGGCAGCCGGTGTCCCCACTGCGAAACCCCGATTCGATGGTACGACAATATTCCCATCGTCTCCTGGATCGTTTTGGAGGCAAAGTGCCGCCACTGTGACGCCCCTATCGCCACCCGCTACGTCTTCGTGGAAGCGCTGATGGGATTTCTCTCCGTCGCCCTATGGATCAAGGTCGCCAGCCCCCATTTTCAGGTCATCGGGGAGACCACCATTCCTCAATTTCCGCCACCGGTGCCCCATATAGCCGCCCTTCCGTGGGGAAGCATCGGTCTGATTTTCGGGCTTTATCTAGCTTTTTTGGCTCTTCTGGTGGTCATTTCTCTGGTCGACTTCGACCACTATCTGATCCCCCATGAATTTACCCTTCCCGGGATCGCTGTCGGCGTCATCGCAGCGTTACTTCTCAATAGCGAGACGGTGATCGCCCCCGGGGCATTGGCCGCATTTTGGCCCCCCGTATCGCTGTCTTCCAGCCTTCTCGGACTCATCGGTGGAGGGCTGGCAGTGGTACTTTTATTCTATGTCTATTTCGCGCTGCGCGGCATCGCCGGACTCGGCGGTGGCGACGTGACCATGATGGCGCTCGTCGGGGCATGGCTCGGCTGGCCGGCGCTGATCTTCGTCTTTTTTGCCGCCAGCATTCAGGGACTTATAGCAGCCGCTTTCGGTGCCCTCTTTGGAGCCAATTTTCTCAAAAACTCCGAGGAGATCATGGCTGCCGACGATCCGCGCCCGCCGAAACCCGGTGACGAGGACTCCCAACAGGCCGTCAACGGGGCCGTCGACACCTGCCGGGACTGTGATGATGAGCACCAGGCCCTCGCGGACCGAGACTCCGATAGCGAAGAAATCGCCGACGTCGAGCTTCCAGCCCCCTCCCTGGCTGAACAGAGTTCGCCCGCCGCAGCAACACAAAGCGATGACCCCTGCGATGAGCCAGATCAAAGCGATCGAAACCTCGACGAGAATGCATCCGTAGAAAAAGAGCCCCAACAAGATCGGGAGACAACCGAAGAGAGTCTCGGCGACGATGCAGCGATCGATGACACCGGCGGTGACGACGACGCCGAATCGAGTGAACAAGGCGATCAAGATCAGAACGCCGACACCGCCGATGATGAACAACCGGCATCGAAGCGCTCAATCCCCGACGACGCCGACGAAATGGCACCGAACCCTCATCGCGAAGACGATTCTCCCAAGGGAGGACTGGCGCTTCCCTTTGGACCGTTCATCGCCCTGGCGGCCATCGAATTTTTCTTTTTCGGCGAGTTTCTGCCCAACTGGCTCTCGCTGGACTACCTCTATTACGGATTTTGAGCCCTATGCGACAGAGCGAACCACGTGGCCGCATCGGCGGTCTCCGCGGACAGCTTTTAGTGGGCCTAATCGCATTGCTCCTCCTCACGCTGGCCCTGGTCGCCACAGCGACACTCCAACTGCACAAGCAACATCTTCGCCAATCCGCGGTCAACGAAGCGGTACGCCACGCGCAGTGGCTGGTGCTCGTCGAAGACCCGGTGATGCGCGATTACAGCAGCCGCGCACTGGAGGGCACCGAGGGCTTTCTCTACGTCGGTCCCGTCACCGAAGAACTGGACCGACAGTTGCCGGCCTCCAATCCCGACCGGGTGTGGATCACGGAGTTTGAAGGGGAGATGGCCGTCTGGGCGATCGCCGAAGGTACGACGGAGCAACTGGTCGTGCTGTCGCTCGCCGAGGCTCAATCGGCGATCGATGCCGCCCAACGGGCCCTCTTCTTATATCTATTGTCGACCCTTCTCTTTGTGACCCTTGTGGGCTACGCATTTTTTTCCTTCATCGTCGTGCGCCCCCTTCGCGCGCTCGGGGTCGCCGCCGAGCGCGCAGCCGGCGGCGATCTGGCCAGTCCGGTCACTATTTTGCCGCGCAATGAATTTGGCGAAGTGGGTCGGCGCTTTAATCGGATGCTCGAAAAGATCGACGAACAGCGCGCCGAGTTGGAGGAGCAGCTCGAGCAACTCACCGAAGCCCACGAGGAATTGCAACAAACCCAGGACTCACTGATTCGCTCCGAGAAGATGGCCAGCGTGGGACATCTCGCCGCCGGTGTGGCCCATGAGGTGGGCAATCCCCTGGCTGCGGTGATGGGGTATGCCGATCTGTTGCGCGATCGCTCCCTCGACGAGGAGACTGCCGACGACCTCGCCGACCGAACATTGGTACAATTGGAGCGAATCCGCCGGATCATCCGCCAGTTATTGGACTATAGCCGAACCGATTCCGACTCCGAGCCCACACCGGTCGATATCGCCTCCGTCATCGATGCAGCGCTTCACCTGGTTCGCGCCACCTCGGAGGGCCGCGATGTCGATGTCGACGTCGAGATCCCGGAGGACCTCGTCGCCGCCCATGCTATCGCTGGAGAGATCGAACAGGTGCTGCTCAACCTCTTTTTGAACGCCGTCAAAGCGATGGCCGACGACGGCTCCACTCCGGCGCAACTGACCGTCCGGGTCCACACCGATGAGAAATCCCTGCTCATCGATATCGAGGATACGGGCCCCGGAATCGACCCGGAAATTGCGGACCAACTCTTTGAGCCCTTCTTCACTACCCGAAGCCCCGGTGAAGGAACGGGACTGGGATTGGCGATCGCCGATCGCCTGGTCTCCAGGGTGGACGGGGAGTTGCGAAATATCCCCGCCGAAACGGGCGCTCATTTTCGCATCCGACTGCGTCGCGCCGATGCCCGGTGATCAATCCGCTTCTTCGACCGCTTCGTCTTCGAAGATCTCCTTGTTGGCCACCTCTTCCAATTCATCGCGATCCGAGATCAATCGATAGGGATCGGCCTGATTCCAGCGCTCGATCTGGTCGTCGAAATGAGGACTGTCCGGGTTCTCGGAAGCCCCACCGGGAATCGCGTTGTAGGTGACCGGTCCGTCGGGATCGAGATCGTGGACCATGCGCAATGACGACCCGGACGAACATGTGA
The DNA here is from genome assembly GCA_007119595.1 of Myxococcales bacterium. Lineage (GTDB taxonomy): Bacteria > Myxococcota_A > Bradymonadia > Bradymonadales > Bradymonadaceae > SLJM01. The sequence continues at coordinate 5,586 of SKPJ01000269.1, read as the reverse complement.
AGTTAAAACTCACATAACCGTTGCCACAGGGACTGACCGAAAAGGTTCCCCCGGGACGGGCAAAGAATGGGCGGTCCGTCGCCGGTCGCTGATACGCGCCCTCAATTCCCGGGAAAAACCCATCGAGTGAAAGACCGTGGAAATTGCCCCAGATCCAGTCTTCCGGATCGTCGCTCTCCGGCCCCTCGATATCTCTTCCGAACCGAATTCCCCAGCCCGCTGCAGTGGCCAGGCGCTCCCGTGCTTGAAGTACAGAGCGCACCAACATGGTCAGCCTTGTCTCGACGACGTCCTCATTGTTCATGTCGTCGAAGTAGATGCTGTCGCCAATGTCCTCGTCGTAACTGAGCGACTCCTCTGGCTCATCGAGCAAAAACACCAGCGAACGCGTAAGAACCTGCGACATCCTCGGCAGGCTCCAAAAACCATTGTCGTAATAGCCCATCTGCTCCATTTCATCGCCGAAGACATTCCGCAATAGGTAGACCGCAGTCGCATTGAATAAAATGGCCGCACTGCTTCGGTCGATATCGTCACCGATGGGTTCCCGATCCGCCGGAGCGGCAAAATCCCATCCGGCGAGCAGGTCGCGCAGTTCTTGGAGCGACTCTTGCTCACCGTCGATTTCGTCTCGCAGAAAAACGAGTTCCTCCGAATCCTCATCGGGCTCTTCGTCGGCCAACACGACGTCGATGGCCGCCACGATATGGGGCACCACTGCCTCGGCGAAGCCGTCGTGGGGATCATCCTGAACGGCGATATGATCCTCGAGGCTCATGGGCTGTCCCTCGGCGATATATTGGTCGATCCTCTCTTCAATGGTCTGGCCTCGATATCCGATATCGAAGAACCCTCCAATATAGTGCTCGTCGTCAAAGGGATTGTTGTCGAGCGTTACACCGACGGGATCGTTATTGGCGGTGATGATATAACCCTTCTCCGGGTTGAGAGCATGGGGGATATAATCGTCGTCCAGAAATCCCTGCCATTCGGCACTTCCATCGCCGGGAAGGACGAATATTGGAGCCACTCCCTCCGGGTTTTCCGCGGCATCGAAGGTAAGGGCCTCGTCCGGGCGCACCGGTATATCGGAGCGGCCCGAATAATAGATATCACCGCTGGAAAAGCCGAATACGAAATTCGAGGAACCGACGTGATAGTGGGTCAACGCCTCCTCGACATCATCCGGTGAATCGGCACGCCACAATCCCAGCAAAAATTCGAACTCATTGCTCGGCTCCAGTCCCACCCACTTGACTGAAAGCGCTTCTTCGCTCTCCCGTTCAACCGGGCGAAACCCCTCGGACGGCGGGATAATCGGCCCGTGATGGGGAACGATTTCGACCGTATAATCAATGGTCTCCGTAATATTTCCTCCCACGCCGATGTGGATCGGCTCCTCGACGCGCTCGACGGGAATATCATCGCCATCAAAGCGCACAGTGGCCGGCTCACTGTCGGAGCTGCTGCCGCTGATTTGCTCGTGGTACACATCGACATAGTCGTAAAAACCAACCGTTGTTCCCCAGGCCATGTCATTGTTGCGCCCGATGACGACGCCTGGCGTGCCGGTATAAGCCGCACCGATGATCTCGAGATCCTCGCGGCCGTCGATATCGTCCTCCAAGACCAGGTGCATCGGGTAGAAGACGCTGGGCAATGAAAGACCCAGGTGGGGATCGTTTGCTACCTGTGGGTTGCCGCTATCGCTGTGGTCGCCGGAGAGTACCCAGTTATTGCTACCCCGCATCATGGGGCCTTGAATATTGAAGGGATCAAACGATCCATGAACGCCGGGCACTTCGCTCAACCCCTGATGGAGTTGCCGGGCGTTGGCCAACAACTCCGGATCAATGGTGGGCCCTTGGCCTGGTTGGACAAATGCATTTGGAAATCCGTCGATATGGGTGGCCTCGGTGGCCGGTGCCAGCCGAAGGACATCATGAAGCATACCGGAGCGCGAAGCGATGGCATCGTCTTCGGAGTCGGCGGGGAACGTGTCGAATATCCGCTGACGGATCTCGGTCAATTCAATATACAGCGGGGTATAGTAGGTCAGCTCCACGGCCAACAGGCGGGCAATGGCCAGCGTATGCCAGGGTTTCCAGTCGCGAAAAGAATCGGCGGGAAAGAGGATTCCCAGCGAACCACTCAACTCTTCCTCACCCTCTTGAAGGGCGTCGAGGTAGGCGTTGACCCCGGCCGAAAAGCTTTCGAGGACGATATAGGCCTCGTCGTCGGGATCGTAATTCTCTTCCCAGTATTGCTTCGCGGAGCGCTCCAATCCGAGCATCCGGAACATCGTATCGACGGCGATCGGTTGCTCCGACAATCCGCCGAGTATCTCCGAGAGAGTCCCCGTGGAGACGCGGCGATAAAACTCCATTTGACCCAGCCGGTCACGGGCCTGGACGTAGCCATTGACGTAAAATAAATCCTCGAAGGATTCGGCGTAGATATGGGGCATCCCCTGCTCGTCGGTATAGACTTCGACGGTGCTGCGCAATTCCCCGTCTGGATCGGGAATATCGACATCTGTATCGCCGCCGGTATCGGGATCGATATCGACATCACCCTCATCATCGACATCCTCGCCATTTTCGTCGACATCCGGGGTCTCCGGCGGCTCCACGTCGGGAACCTCGATCTCTCCTGCGTCCGGCTCCTCAACCTCCTCGGAGTCGTCACATGCTGCGAAAATAAATCCGACCAATAGCAACCAGATCCAACCTCTGTTCATCTCTTTTTTCCCTGTCTTTGGCATCACCTCAGCGCTCCCAGCGTTGCCCGTTTTCCCACCGAATCGAAATTTATCTGCGAACCGAACCTTAGTTGTTTTGCCCCTGCAATTCCAGCTTCGACGATCTCTCGGTTCCCCTTCCAGATTGATGAAGATCTCACCGAAGATGTTGGGGGACGTTGCGGCATCGGTGGCCCCCGTCGTATCCTCGGTCCGTTCGTTGAGATTCCATATCTACAAGAATCGAATGTCTTCAGACGATATAGATATATTGGTCATCGATGACGAGGAGAGCATCCGCCACATGCTCACCATGCTACTCGGCGGTGAGGGATGGAAGGTGGTGGCCGTCGAGGATGGTCAGGAGGGGCTCAAGGAGTTGCTCGCCCGCTCCTACGATCTGGTCCTCACCGACGTTCGAATGCCCACGATGGACGGCCTCGAATTGCTCGCCGAAATCGACGAGCGCGAGCTCGACACCACGGTCATCGTCATGAGTGCATTCGGCAATCGACAATTGGCCGTAGAAGCCTTGAAAGCCGGGGCCTACGACTACATCGACAAGCCATTTCAACGGGACGAGATATTGCTGACCGTGGTCAAGGCCGTCGAGCGGCTGCGACTGCGCCGCGAGAACGCTGACCTGCGCCGCCAGGTGAGCAAAAAAAAGGGCCTCGATCGCCTCATCGGCCAGAGCGAGCCGATGGAAAACGTCTTCGCCCTGATCGAAAAAGTATCCGAATTCAAGTCCACCATCCTACTCACTGGGGAGTCCGGCACGGGTAAGGAATTGGCGGCCCGCGCAATCCACGAATTATCACCGCGCACAGATCAGCCATTTATCGCCATCAACTGTGGGGCGATTCCACCCAATTTATTGGAAAGTGAGCTCTTTGGGCACGTAAAAGGAGCGTTTACCGACGCCACCACCGATAAAAAGGGACTGTTTATGGCCGCCGATGGCGGCACCCTTTTTCTCGACGAAGTTGCAGAACTCCCCATGGAGCTGCAGATCAAATTGCTTCGTGTACTTCAAGAAAACGAGGTTCGCCGCATCGGCGAATCCGTCACCCACGATATCGACGTCCGTATCATCGCTGCCACCCTCCACAATCTGGAAAAACGGGTCGAGGAGGGCCACTTCCGCGAAGACCTCTTTTATCGCCTCCACGTCATCGGCATCGACCTACCACCGCTGCGAGAGAGGCTGGAGGACATTCCATTGCTCGTCGATCACTTCATCGCTGAGCAAAATCAACGCCTTGGCACCGACATCGAGGGCCTGAGTCCGGACGCCATGGACACCCTTCAAAATTACCATTGGCCGGGCAATGTGCGCGAACTCCACAACTGCATCGAACGCGGTGTGGTCATCTCCTCCGATGCTCATATCGACCGCGCCGATCTGCCAGCGGCGATTCGAACCTCCGACAGCCCCCTCCGCTCGTTGTTCAACAGTGACGAATTATCGATCAAGAAATTGTCGGCACGCCTGGAGCGCATCTTGATCACTCGAGCCCTCCAAAAGACCGACGGCAACCGAACCCATGCCGCCAAACTCCTCGAGATCAGCCATCGTGCATTGCTGTACAAACTCAAGGACTATGACATCGATCTTTGATCGCGTGGGGTGGGAATCAGCCCCCTTGGTGTGACGGGGTCTTCTGTGTCGAGCCGTGCCGGCGGTTGCACCTCCATGGTGGGACGACCGTCGAAAGTTCGCCCCCGGACATTGGATGACCAAGCCGGTGGCGCCTTGTTTGGCGCCAGCGATGGCACGGATGCCACCGGCTCCACGATTTTCAGGGTGTGTTCTCAAGTCAATCGATGCATCTTGAATGCGAATTCGGGCTCCGGATATTCGAATCCAAAATAGGCATCGAGCACGAACCCGCCGAGGTTGAAGTTTCCGGCTGCCACCTCCTCGAAATCGGTGGCAGAAAATTGTTCCATGACCGTGGCAAAAGCCTCTTCTAAGGCCTCGTCGTCGAAGGATTCTAATCGCCCTTCGATCGGTTCACGATAGCACCGATCGTAAAACTCACCGAACAGCGCCTCAATCATCTCTGTACCACTGGACATCCGCCTGTGCATCTCGGGTAATAACTTTGTGGCGTCGACGTCGCAATACGATTGCGACCAGTCGAAAAAACTGTCGAGATAGGGCTCCAGACCGGTATCGCCCACAGCCCGAAGTACAAAATAACAGGTCTGCAAATACCCGATCACGTGATCCCGAGCCATCGGCGGTACGATATGTTCGCGCAATACCCGATGCACCGGTCGTTCTCCGGCCAATGAGCACTGCCGCCAGCGGCGCGGAGGAATCATACCCAGAAAATAATTACTCACTCCCCTTCGTTGACAGGGCTCGATCAGCTTTTTCCACTCCTCAACCGCTGTTGGTCGTCGGGTATAAAAGTGCATTTTCGCTTGGGTTTTCTCGGCGATTGCGTCCAATGCCGAGCGCGTTGCCTCATCATCGGACAACTCCACATCCGTTAATTGGTCTCTTAGCTGCTCCACTTCGGTCTGCACAAGCGGTTCTCGACGCCGAATCCCCAGTCGAAGAATCATATCCTCGAAAAAGAGTTGGCGATCGTTATTGAGACGGGTCTCCGTACTGGCCGGAAAGAGTTGCAGCAGCAAACGGGCCTGGCTGAAGTGATTGGCCCCGAATTTTTGCTCGACGAGCCGGGCCAATTCCTGGACCCGATCGTCGAGGTCGATGTCGCGGGCCATCAGATGGACCCACAGATCGGCGGCCATCAGAAGTTCATGGACGGAGAGTTGCTCATCCATCGGAAGGCGGTCATTGTCCAACAGGACAGCGAGCAGCACTCGTG
>SKPJ01000478.1 GCA_007119595.1 Myxococcales bacterium | reverse complement strand
CTTCCCGGAGCCGGAACCGGTTATTTCCCGAAGCCGGTTATTCCCCGGGACCGGAGCCGGTTACTTCCCGGAGCCGGTTATTTCCCGGAACCGGTTACTTCCCGGAGCCGGAACCGGTTATTTCCCGAAGCCGGTTATTCCCCGGGACCGGAGCCGGTTACTTCCCGGAGCCGGTTATTCCCCGGGACCGGAGCCGGTTACTTCCCGGAGCCGGTTATTTCCCGGGACCGGAGCCGGTTACTTCCCGGGGCCGGAGCCGGTTATTTCCCGAAGCCGCTCATTTCCCGGAGCCGGAGCCCGGCATTGGTGTCAGGCCCCGGCCATCCGCGGGCTGGGGTCGGCCTCGCGGATCGGTTCGATATGGCTTTCTCCGTCGCTTCTGAGCAGTCGAATGGCGTTGAAGATCACGATCAGCGACGCCCCCATATCGGCGACGATAGCCATCCACAAGGTGGCGATGCCCATCACGGCGAGGACCAGGAAGATGGCCTTTAGGCCCAGGGCAATGGCAATATTTTGGTGGATAACCCGGGTGGTCTTTCGGCCGATCTCGACGGCCCGGGCGATCCGCTCCAGATCATCGCCCATCAATGCGACGTCGGCGGATTCCAGAGCTACGTCGGTGCCGGCGGCGCCCATGGCAATGCCGACGGTGGCGCCGGCGAGGGCCGGGGCATCGTTGACGCCATCGCCGACCATCGCGATATGTCGATGTCGTCGGCGCAATTCCTCGATGCGCTCGACCTTCTCAGCGGGCAATAGACGCGCCGAAATTGCCTCTTCGCCGAGCCCCAGATCGTCGCCGATAGCGCGCGCAGTGGTGTGATTGTCACCGGTGATCAAGAATACGTGTCGCACTCCCTGTTCGCGCAGAGCCTCAAGGGCCTGGCGCGCTCCCGGGCGAAGGGCATCGCGAAGGGCGATCATCCCCACCAGTTCATCGTCGATGGCGACCCCGACGACGGTGCGTCCGCCGGTCTGCATCGCCTCCCAGTTTTGAGCTAACTCCTCCGAGATCTGCACGCCACACTCGCGCAGCCAATCGCAATTTCCCACACGTCCCCGGGTCGGTGAGGCCTTCGGGGAAACGTCATCCATTTCGATCGTGGCCTCGATGCCCCGTCCCACAGAGGCGCTGATCTGACGGGCCCGGTCGATAAATTCGGCCGGCGCCCACCGATGACGGGCGGCGTTGACGATCGCCTGACCCACGTGGTGTTCACTGTCGGCCTCCACCCGCGCGGCGGCCAAAAGCACCCGCTGTTCATCGTAATCACCGAGTGGGTGTACGGTCTCCACCTCGGGGCGTCCGGCCGTAAGCGTACCGGTTTTATCGAAGGCCATGGCCTTGATGCGTCCCATCAATTCCAGAAATTTTCCGCCCTTTACGAGCACGCCCTCGCGCGCCGTTCGAGCCAGCCCGGCCACATTGGCGATGGGAGTGGAGATCACGAGCGCGCAGGGACAGGCGATCACCAGGAAGACAAGGGCCCGATAAAACCAATCGAGCCACTGGGCGTCGGCGAGTAATACCGGTGGCAACACGGCGACCAGCGCCGCGGCGACCACCACCGACGGGGTGTAGATTCGGGCAAATCGATCGATGAATTGCTCGGTCGACGATTGGTTTTTGCGGGCTTCCTCGATGGCATCGATAATATGGGCCAGAGTGCTGCGCGACGCCGGCTGGGATGCCCGCACCATCACGGCACCGGAGCCGTTGACGGTTCCGGAATAGACCTCGTCACCCGGTGATTTCACCACCGGTACCGACTCCCCGGTGATCGTCGACTCATCGACCTCGGTACGCCCCTCCTCAATGATGGCGTCGACCGGAATCCTGGCTCCCGGACGCACACGAAGGCGATCGCCCACATCGATCTCTTCGACGTCGACCTCCCGGATCGACCCGTCGTCATCGACGCAGAGCGCTTTCTGGGGCGCCAGCTTCATCAGCGCTCCGATCTCGCGCCTCGCTCGAGCCATGCTCCGCGATTCCAGCCATTCGGCGAAGGCGAATAAGATCACCACCGTCGCCGCCTCGAACCACTCGCCAATAAAACCGGCACCGATGACGGCGATGGTGACCAGAATGGGAATATTGAATTGGCGCCGCCGCACACCGGCCAGGGCCTGTCGAAAGACAAAAAATCCACCGACGGCGATCGCCGAAGCGAAGACGGCGGCCGATACCACCTCCAGATTCACCACATAGCGAAGTACGGCGCCTAATCCCGCCAGTAGTGCTCCCGCTACGATCACCCAGAAATGCGCTGAAAACGGGCCGTCATCTACCGTGGCCGCCCGGCCCACGGAGCGCCGGGGCGTACTTTTTAGCCCCACCTTTCGCAACCGATCGACGACTTGCTCAATCCGCTCCTCGTCTCCGTCGTGATATAATGCGAGGGTACCGGCGGCGATATTGATGGCGTAATCGTCGACTCCTTCCACGCAGGTCAACGCCTCTTCGATCAAACTCACTTCGCTCTGACAACAAAGACCGGTGACGTCGAAAATCGTGCGTCGATGGCGGCCGGCGTCGACATCGGCGCTGGTGTCAGTGGCGACAGAGAATTCCCCTTCATTGTGGTCGTGATCATGATCCCCATTGCAGCAGGGGTTGTGATTCGACGTTGTAGATGCCACGGAATTCCTCGAATTCGACGTTTCACGTTCGCAGCAGCGCGATGGTAGCGCTACACCGCGAGCACGGCAATCGAGGCGCTGACTCATCGTTCCATATAAGCCAATATAAGCGCTGCGCTGCCTCCAGGGAGGATGCCTCCTGCCGCGGGCCAGTTCCAGTTCCGGTTCCGGTTCCGGTTCCGGTTCCGGGTCCGGGTCCGGCTTACGATTGCGACCAGCACCAACCCAAACCATCTGGAATCATATGATGCTGGCATCCGACAATGAATCAACGCGATGGGATGACCGATTATGCCGCCGGGAATGCCGCAGCCCGTCGAATGTGTTTTGACCTACGACCGAGTTCTGTATGCCCTCCGCGCTGGTCACCGCCGGCCCGGGTTGTATGTTTAATGAGCCGTCGCTACGGTTGTACGGTCGATCGATTACCCCTACGAAGGATTTGCAGATGGCGTCCATCAACCACTGGAAATCACGAACCCTATTGCTGATCGCCGCGGCCATCGTGGTGGTCTGCATGTTCGTGCCCTATGGCTACCTGGCGGTCTATCCGTTCCGCTTATTCGGGACCTTTATTCACGAAACGGGCCACGCCGTGGCGACTCTGATCACCGGCGGCCAGGTGTTGGGAATGGAGGTCAACCTCGACACCAGCGGTCTGGCCAAGCGCCGGGGTGGCGCGGGGCCCATTGTAGCCTCCGCCGGATATCTGGGCTCCATCATCGCCGGAGCAGCCCTATTATACGCCGGCAGATATCGAAAATGGGCCCGCCCCACCCTGACCGTAGTCGGTGGAGCGACCCTTTTGGCCACCGCATTATTCGGTGGATTCGGCCAATCGCTGATCGCCTTTTTCGTCTTTAGCCTGGGCGCCGGGCTGGTGGCCGTAAGCGGGATGCGACTTTCGGAATCCCGGGTTCGCACCCCTCTAAATTTCGTCGGCGGAGCATTGATCCTCGTCTCCTTGGCCTATGTCTGGTTTATCGGCGGGCTTTTGACCTGGGCCATCGGCTTATTTATGGGCGGGGCTTTATTGGTGGTCGCCGCCTACGCAAGTCCCTTTATCCGGCATTTGACGGTGCTATTTCTGGGGGTCCAGATATCACTGGACGGACTGCAGAGCGTGCAGTCCCTATTTTATCTGACCAGCGCCGGCCATTCCCACAACGACGCCCAGTCGATGGCGGAGTATACGGGCATCCCCGCCGAATTCTGGGCTCTGTCCTGGGGAGTGCTGGGAATCCTGGTGGTCGCCGGAGCGTTTTGGTTATTCTGGCGCCAAAACGGTCCCAATAGCCCGAGCAATTGACTGCTCCCACGAAAACCATGCTACGATTGGCACTCCACTTCATTTGGCTACTGCCACAAGATCATCATGAGTGATATGAAAGATCGCCTCATGCGAAGCGTTCGCGCCAACCTCAATCACCTCCTGGACAATGTCCGGGAATTCGAGGATCGCGGCGGCTTTCGCTCCATCCTCGAACCGAGCTCCGCGCCCCGCGACACCGATGGCTTCGAGGAGATCGGCTCCGGGCCCGGAGGCCAAAGACGTTCCCACACTCGACCGCCGTCGTCGGACGACGGAAATAAGACCATTCACGATTATTACGCCAATCTCGAGATCCCCTACGACTCCGATATGGAGACCACCCGCAAGGCCTACCGGCGGCTGATGCGCAAATATCACCCCGATAATTTCGCCGATGATCCCGAGCAAGAAGCGATGGCCACCCGGCTATCTCAGGAATTATCGGTGGCCTACGAGGCCATCAAATCCTACCTCGAAACCGGACGCTATTAAACGCCCCGCGGCGTATCAGCTATTCGCTTCGGCGACCTTCTTTTCATGGCGCTCCATGATGCGATCGATGAGTTCTTTGCTCTCGGCGCTCAACCGAGTGAAGGCAACGCCCATCCCGGTGGGGTCCTCATCGGTTCTCACGCGCACCACCTCGCCCTCTCCTTCGACGGTTTCGATGTCGTCGACGATGACCGAAAATTTGAGATTGACCCGGGTGCCCATGGGAAGCGGTTTCTGGGAGCGAATAAACACCCCGCCCGGTGAGATGCTGGAGACGTATTCGGCGATGAATTCCTCGATGCAGGCAAATTCCTCGTTGATCGGCACCCGTTCGTGACCCCGTTTTTGCTCGTGTGATCGGTCCTCCCCGAGAAAGACCGGGGTGTCCATTCGCTGACGTTTTTCATCATCACTCACGTCGTTCTCCGTGGTCATTTTCTCTTAGCACTCAACAGCAGCGGCGAGAAAGAAATCGATATAAAACTTCCGGGTATCCCGGCGGCGAAACCGGCGGCGGTACCCGCGTCGAGCCCAGCGGCGCACCGTGCGCTCAATGGAGGCGTCCTTGGCGAGTTTTCGGTAGGCCTTACGAGCTTCGCGCCGCCTTCGCTGAATATCCAAAGCCCATGCCCGGTACACGCCGACTTCGGCGCGCCGGATGGGATCTTCGAGCAACGCCAGGGCCTGTTCAAAGGCTCCCTGCGCACGGCGCCCGCGACCGACTCGAAGGGCCATCAGCCCCGCCAGGATATGAAAGGAGGGACACTTCGGATCGAGGGCCAGCGAATGCTCCAGGCTGATGAGCGTGCGCTCCTGGTTTTCTCCGTCCCGCTCCAGTTCCATGGCGTGGCGAAGATGCTCCATCGCCCGCCCCGGCTTGGTGTTCTCCCATTCCCCGGCCGGTTTGATCGGTCGCACACGGCGGTCGAGCCCCCCGCCGGAGCGCCCATCCTCTGCGCGAAACGTCAGCGGCACGAACCACCGCATCCCCACCGGCGCACGACCGGTGGCGACCCACAGTCTTCGATTGGCCGGCTCAAAGAGCACAGCCCCCACATTGCCGAGCCCGCTCAAGGGAAGTCCCGGAGCCACGGCGTGGTCCGGCGTGGATTGCGTCATGGCCTGCAGCGCTTTGAAAACCGCGTCGTCGGCCTTCGAAGACCACTGGTTGATCACGGCGTCCAGACAATCTCGTCGGCTCTGAAGCCATCGTTCCACGCGTGCCAACGACCTTCCCGGCGGCGAACCATCGGCGCATCCGACGACAAAAGGAGGCGTCTTCTCGCCCTCCCATGGTTCGACACTCTGCCCGGCGACATAAACATCGGCGCGTCCCGTATCGCCCTCACAGATTACGTAGCGCCAGGCGGTCAGTGGCGAGCGCTGGCCCAGAATGGCCGCTGCTTCTTCGATGGTATGGGCCTGTCGCAAGATCTCATGGCAGGCATATGCCATCGGCGCGCCACTCCAATCGATATCACCGCCATCTGCGGGCTCGACGCTGACACTCAAACCAGCGGCGTTCATCCCTGCCGGAAGACCGGTGGAAAACCCCACAGACGACACGAAAACATAGGGGATGCCCCTGTTGGGATGAAAAAAGGCCACCGACGTTTTGCGCTCCCAGCGATCGATGGCCGCGTTGTCGAGCCACCGAAGATGCAGGGGCCCACAGCTTTCACCGGGAAGAATGACGCTCGTCGATCCCAATAGCGGAGAATGGCGTCGGGCTCTTGCGGCGGCCCGTTGCACCGAGTCCAAGCTAGCCTGTGCCAACAACGCCCAGATATCCCACGTCAGTTGCCCGGCCACCACGCGCTGCACCTCGTAGCCACTGCCCTCGGCATAGGCCCGCAGCATCTTCAAATATGGCGCCGGAATCGCTTTTTTTAAGCGCTCGAACAACCAATTCTCAAGCGCCCAATTGCCCAGTCTGGCCACCGGACGGGGAACCATCGATTCCACGACGTCGGCGTTGAATTGACGGAAAAAAGAATAGGCTCCCTCTCGAAATTCACTGGCTGAGCAGCGGCCGAGCTCACGCATCATGGCGGTGTCGCTGCCGAAGAGATTCGTAAAACTCAAATCTCCCATCGGCGTCGTCACCCGCCCCATTCCCGGCCCCTGACGATAGACCGCACAGGGCGAGATGCCGCCCGATACAGGTTCATCGATGGACGTCATCTCCTCCTCCAGGGCAGCGACGCCAATCTCATCTTCGTCGGAACTTGGAATGCTCATGGATCGTAAATCCTGGCCGATGACACCGCTTCGACATCATGGCGATGAATGCGCGGCGATGATAAGTATCGATGAATACGTGTCGATGATAAGTGTCGCCGATAAGCAGCGACAATAGGCGGCGCCGACAGGATGGTCGAGGGGGAATGCCGTCGCCGCCGGGTACGTTATATGATGCGCCGTCCCGAGCGCTGTTCTTGACGCGGCGGCGGGCCGTCTTTACTACTCGACACAGCAGCTACGATTCCCCACTGCGAGCAGACCATAGCGAAATCAGCCATAGATTTGCAGGAGCCCCATATGATTGGCATGACCGAGTTGGCCGCCGAAAAGGCGCGAAAGATGATGCGGGAAAACGAGATCTCCCCGGAGAGCGGCTACGGCATTCGCATCGGCGTGGAGTCCGGAGGATGTTCCGGTCTCAACTACGTGCTCGACATCGTCGATGGAGCCGACGACAACGACCGGATCTTTGAACACCACGGCATCAAGGTATATTGCGATCCCCGCAGTTATCTTTATCTCAACGGCACGGAAATCGACTATCAGGACACGGGGCTCGACGGCGGTTTTGCCTTCAACAACCCCAACGCCAAACGCTCCTGTGGCTGCGGGACGAGCTTCGCCGTTTGATTAGGGTAGTCCCGGGTTTTTCCCCTCCATGACTCCCAGGCAATCCTATGAGTCGTCCCCTCCGGCCGTGGCGCCGCCCGGTGATCTATCGCTCGGCAATTGGGCTCTATGTGGTGTTGGTACTGGCCCTGGCCGGGATCAGCTTCGCCGTCGGCGCCATCGACGTGCAGGGAGCTCTTTATCTTCGCGGGGAACTCGACCTGGAAAAGGATCGCTCTCACGGGCTTCGCGGTATCTTCAGCTACGCCCCCACCGGGGAGACCTTGGTTCCCGACGAGATGCACTGGGAGCTGCGATCTGTCGACGATGACGAACTTCGATTCGCACCGCAGTTCGTCGATGGTCCATCCCACGAGTCGTGGCCGAATCCGACCTTTTTTCTCCCCGATGAAATCCCGCCGGGCCATTACGAATTGCACGTCGAAACCAGCCACCGGCGGGTCTCGGAGTTGACGGCTGACCAGGTGGTGACGGTTCACGAGGACCGAAAGCCGCCGGAATCGATCTCAGAGTTGCAGTGGTGGTTTCAGTCCACAGCCCGTGACGACAACGCCTCGCGGCGTTCGCCGGTCGTGGAGCCCATCTTTGAAGATGAAAGCGAAGACAATAAAAACGAAACCGGCGAAGGCGAGGCCAGCCAATCGGCGGACGTGACCATATCCGTAGTTCCCGGTGACGGGGAGTTGGTGCGCGGGCTTCCCCAATCATTTCACCTGCGCACCTATCATCCCGAGACCGGCCATCCCGTTCCATCGACGATCTACTTCGACAGCGTCGACGGCATACTCGAAGAAGAGCTCGTGGAATCGGTGCGCACCGATCGACTTGGCATTGCCAGCGTCGACATCCGGGCGGCGACGAGTCCGACCCTGGAGATCACCGTCGAGCCCGCCCCTCGGCATGTGGTCTATCCCAACGAAGCTGCCGATGCTTCAGACGGCGATGATTCAGACGATGATAATGAATCCAACGGCGATGAACCCAGCGGCGAGCATAGCGACGAGGAGCCCGGAGAGCTTTCAAGCAAACGTTTCAAACTCAATCTTCCGACCGTCCCCACTCAATACGCCCTCAGCCCCACATCCCGCGTCGTCACGCCTGGCGACGAAATCGAGGCCGTGGCCCACAGCGTATTCGGCGACGGAACGTTTATGGCCGATCTCTACGACTACGACGGCAATCGCCTGCTGGACTCTTTATCGCTGACCATGAGCGACGGCGCCAGCGGGGTTCGCTTTGCGGTGCCCCGGACCTCGGCATCGTCGCCCCTGCTCCGACTGCAGGTCTATCAGAGCATCTACGGAACCTCACACGGTTGGGACAGCGCCTACTTGGTGTTGCTCGACGACGACTCCGACGCGGCGCTTCGAGATGCCGTGGTCGACCTCTTCCGATGGATCGCCGACCACAGCCACAGCGAGTACCACCGCGCGATCGTCGAAGATGGCCATCTTGAAGAGCTGTCAAACGCCCAGCTTCGCCGGCTTTTGGAGGTCGGGCTCGACGAACTTCCGCGCACCTTCGAGCTTCCGTCGGTCGTCATGAATACCCGCGAGCATGATCGGCAAGCCCTCGATGTCTGGCGCGAGGAAGTCCAGCAGGATCTGCGCTGGATGATGGGTCTGACCCTCTTCGTCGGCATCCTGGTTGTGATGTACTTCGTGGTCATCGGCATCCGTCGCAACGCCCGGGAGGCCGCCGTGCTTCGCGAATTGGAGCTCGAAACCTCCGATCCTCCCCCCGAAGAGCAGCGCCGTGCCGAATGGCTGGAGCGCTGGACCGTCATTTTGCAGGGGTTGATCGTCTTTTTGACCCTTCTGGTCTTCGCCATTGGAATTCTGATCATGGTCAGTTATCTATAGCTGGCAACCTGTTGCGCATAGCGGAACGAGTCCCCGGCGAGAAGATTTTGATGACCAATCCCTTAGCCGCTGCTGTGTCCTCGTCCTTTCTTTTTTCTGCGACGGCCCTTTCCAAATCATGAGCGAACAGAGTGAACAGAGCGCCCAGTTGAGCCTCGATTCCCTTCAGCCCGATGACTATTCGGACAAGACGCTCTACCTGGTCGACGGCTCGTCGTATATCTACCGCGCGTTTTACGCCATCCGTGGTTTATCGACTTCCGATGGATTTCCGACCAACGCCATCTATGGCTTTACCCAGATGCTCAAAAAGCTCATCAAGGATGAAGACCCCGACTTTTTGGCGGTCACATTCGACGCTCACGACGCCGACGAGAAGACCTTTCGAAAAAAGTTATTTCCGGAGTACAAGGCCCACCGCCGCGAGATGCCGGAGGATCTAAAGACCCAGCTCCCCTACTTCCGAAAGGTCGTGCAGGCGCTGCATATCCCGATCATGGAGCAGGCCGGCGTTGAGGCCGACGATCTCATCGCCACGGCCACCGAAAAAGCCCGCGATATCGGCCTTCCCGTCTGCATCATCAGCGGCGACAAGGACCTGATGCAGCTCATCGG